>NZ_LGQU01000103.1:0-41753 GCF_003115935.1 Azospirillum sp. TSH20 | reverse complement strand
CGGACGCCCGGACTCCATCCGCATCGCGTAATCAACAGCGTCGGCCACGCCGTCAGAAGTTCCACCGCCTCGATGCAACAACGTCGGTTGGGTCGATAGTAGGTCGGGTTCTGCGGCTACGGCACACCGAAGCGACCACACTGACTGTTGCGGCTTGTGCATGTGTGGCGCCAATGTCTGTCCATCTTTTTCCGGCACCTCTAACCGCCTTTTCCCGCAATATGTAATCGGCTTTTTCCGCCATATCTAGTAGTCTTTTCCCGCTGTTTCTAATCACCATTTTCCGTCATATTGGCCTTGGACAGAGTGGACCGCGAGCAGGATCATGGCACCAATCCCGAGGCATCTCACACCGAAGGTCGAGCGAGCGCTTGCCACCTCTCGGGTCGTCAACGTCATCGGCCCACGCCAGGTCGGGAAGACCACCCTGGTTCGCGACCTCATTGATTCTGCCGTCTACGTTACGCTTGACGCGGACGATCTGCGCTCTTCGATCGACAGCGACCCTTATGGACAATTGCAACTTCTATCTAAGGAAGGAGCGACCAAGCAACTCCCCATAGTGATCGATGAGGTGCAGCGGCTGCCCGATGTCACACTGGCGCTGAAGCGCATCGTCGACACCGAAAGCCGTCCAGGACAGTTCCTGCTGACCGGTTCCGCCGACATCTTCACGATCGGCCGGGCGCTGGATTCCCTAGCCGGTCGGGTGATGACGCTGACGCTCCGTCCGCTGAGCGGAGCAGAGATCCACATGAAGAATCCCGCAGCGATCCTCGATGCCGTTGCGAAGAACCCCGACGACTGTCTGCAACACCTGCCGGCGCCTGCTGCCTACGCCCGCGAGGTGGCCATCGATCTCATGCTGCGCGGCGGATTTCCGGAGATCCGCCACCTCGACACCCCTGATCGCATGGACCGGTATCAGAGTTACCTGGACAGCGTCGTCGAAAAGGACGTGGCCGTTGTGGCGCCGATCCGCAAGCCGGACGTCCTGCGCAGGCTCATCGATCAACTCGCGAACCGCACGGCCAACGAGTTGAACATTGCGTCCCTGTGCAGCGCGCTGGGTGATGTCCGCAAGGAAACCGTCAACGAGTACATCGACATCCTACGGCGTTTGGGCATCGTCCATCTGCTCGGCGCCTGGACGTCCGCAGCAACCAAGCGGGAGGTGAAGCGGCCCAAGATCCACTTCATGGACACCGGGATCGCCACCGCGCTTCGCGGTGAGGACGAGAACAGTTTCGGCCTGCTGGCAAACCCGACGGCGCTTGGCCATGTGCTGGAGACTTTCGTCTACACCGAGGTCGAAAAAAGCCTGCCGCTGCAATCAAAGCGCTGGACGCTCCATCACTACCGGGACGACAAACAGCGCGAGGTGGACCTCATCGCCCAGGCTCCCAACCGCGTCCTCGCCCTGTTCGAGATGAAGGCGTCAGCCACCGTCACGAACGGCGACTTCCGCCACGCAGACTGGTTCTTCGGACCCGGCGGCCCAGCCGAAGCGTACAAAGGATGCTCGTTCGTTGTTTACCTCGGCGACCGCCTCTTGTCGTTCGGCCCACGCAAGATCGCGCTGCCGCTTTCCATGTTCTGGTCGTTCTGAAAAGTCCGACCATCATGTAAAGAGCGCGCTTCCGCCATCGGCCTTCCCGCCGTGGCAGACCGTTTACCGCTACTTCCGCGCCCTCCTGGAGGCTGGGCTGTGCGAGGGCCTGCGCCCTCGCTTGGTGATGCTGCGCCAGCTGGAGGGTCGCGGTCCGACGCCGTCAGCGACCATCCTCAACACCCAGAGCGCCAAGACGACAGAAAAGGGGGCGCCCGAGGCTTTGACACGGCCAAAAAGGTCAAGGGTCGCAAGCCCCACATCGTGGTCGATACTTTGGGTTTCCTGCTTGGCGTCCTCGTCCACACTACCGACCTCCAGGACGCCGACAGTGCGGGAACGTTGATGACGCGGGTCAAGCGACTCTACTGCTGGCTCCCACCTCTGTTTCGAGGATTTTTGCTGGATCACCGCTACATTCGCCTGATTGCCCTCCCACCTATAACCTGAATGTTCTGCCCCCTTATCTTGCCAGCCCCTGCCTGCTTGGCAACGGCGATCTGGCGAAGACGCTCCGCCAAGCCTCGTTCATTGGCGACTGCCTCGTCGCACAGCGCCCGCATCTCCATGATCGTTGGCCGCCATTTCTTCGTTCGCCGCCAGACACGGACCGCCTGATCGACTGCCCATTGCGGATACTCACCAAGATCCTCTGCCCAGTCGCTAGCGACCATCCGTTCGACAGCCGGATCCAGCGGGGTCGAACGCGGGGGACAATGAGCGAAAAGCGCAAGCAGGCGAGCCAGCAGCCAACCCGGATCGACCGGCGCCAGGATCTCATGATCTATTGCGGCCAACGCCCTGGTAGCGGCCTCGGTGTGAATCGACTCGGAAGCGGGCCCCCTATCAGAAGCAATGTAGACCTTTGTAAATGAATGAATTTTACTCACTAAGGTGGGGTCCCGATCAGCGCCGATCGGGACCCCACTTCAGCAGAGTTTTCCTCAACCAATTCAAGTGTTTGTGGTGCGTCGGTTTGGGGGCTCGGTTGGCTGCTGGTTCACAGAGAAGCCTTATGAGGTTGGCGGCTTCCAGACCGCCCGCCTCGACCGGCTGCGCGCCGCGCTGGAGGCCAACCCGGGCAGCTTTTGCCCTTCTCAGTATGGCAACGCCGACAACCCGCGCGCCTATGCCGAGGTCGCCGAGCAGATCGCCGAACGCCTCGGTCATGTCGATTGCCTCGTCGGCACCGTCGGGTCCGGCGGCTCGATGTCAGGCATCGCCCGCTTCCTGCGCCACCTCAACCCCGACCTTCACGTCATCGGCGTCGACACCCCCAACAGCGTCGTCTTCGGCCAGCCCGACGGCAAGCGGCTGCTGCGCGGCCTCGGCAACAGCTTGGTGCCGCCGAACGTCGACCACCGCCAGTTCGACGAGATCCATTGGGTCGGCGCCGCCGAGGCGTTCTTGGCCACCCGCCGCCTGCACCAGCACCACGCGCTCTACCAGGGCGGCACGAGTGGCGCCGCGTACCTGGTGGCCGAGTGGTGGGCGCGCACCCATCCCGACCGCAAGGTGGTGACGCTGTTCCCCGACGAGGGTCACCGCTACGTCGCCACCATCTACAACGACGACTGGCTTGCCGCGCTGCCGGGCTGGACCGGCGTGCTGCCCGCAGCTCCACAGCCGGTGGCGCATCCCAGCGACATCCGGCCCAGCTGGAGCAGCTTCCGCTGGGACCGCCGGACGCTGGACGAGGTGCTGGCGGCAGGCACCCCGGTTGCGCGCGACCTCGCGGAGGCCGCGTGATGCCGCGCCTCCTGCTGTTCATCGAAAGCAACACGTCCGGCACCGGCCGCCTTTTCGCCCAAACCGCCCGTACCCTCGGCTTCGAGCCGGTGCTGATCAGCTGCCAGCCCAGCCGCTATCCCTATGTCGCCGAAGACGCCATCCGCAGCGTCGAGGCCAATACCGCCGACCTGAACGTCTTGCGCTCGCTTGTGCGGCAGCTGGCGCTCAGCGAGGGGGTGGCCGGGATCACCTCCAGTTCGGAATACTACATCGCCACCGCCGCTCGCCTGGCCGCCGAACTCGGCCTGCCGGGGCCGGATGCCGACGCGGTGGCCGCCTGCCGCAACAAGGCGACCCAGCGCCGCCGCCTGGGCGAGGCCGGTATCGACCGCGTGCGCCACGCCGAGGTCACCGACGCCGCCGATGCCGTCCAGGCCGCCATCGGCATCGGATTGCCCGTTGTCCTGAAGCCGGTGGCCGGATCGGGCAGTGTCGGCGTTCGGCTCTGCGCCACGATGGCCGAGGTGGCCGCTCACGCCAGATCGCTGCTCGCCGACCCGACCTGTGGCGCACTGCTGGTCGAGGAAGTCGTCCGGGGCGACGAGTATTCGGTGGAAATCTTCCACGACACGGTCATCGGCGTGACCCGCAAGCACCTGGGTGCCCTGCCGCACTTTGTTGAGATGGGCCACGATTTCCCGGCCCCTCTCGCCTCGACAGTGGCAGATCGGATCGCGGGCTTCGCGCTGGCCGCAACGCGAGCACTCGGCCTCACCTGGGGGCCGCTGCATGTCGAGCTTCGCCTTGGCGAGGACGGCCCGCATCTGATGGAGGTCAACCCGCGGCTGGCCGGAGGATTCATCCCGGAGCTCGTCCGCCAGGCCACCGGCATCGACCTCATCCGGGCGACCGTCGAACTGGCCGTCGGCCGGACGTCGGTGGTGACGCCGATCCGGCAGGAGCACGCGGCGATCCGCTTCCTCACGCCCCCCGACGACGGACTGTGGTTCGCCACCGAGGGTCTGGAGGCGGCACGGGGTGCGCCCTTCCTGCGCGACCTGCGGCTTTACCGCGCGTCGCCGCTGCTGATCGCTCGCCGCGGCGATTTCCAGGACCGCCTTGGCCACGCGCTCACCAGCGCCCCCACCCTGGAGGCAGCCGTGGCCGCCGCCGAACTGGCGCGCTGCGCCATCCGCTTCCGTGTCGCAGCCGACGGCACCGGAACCCTTGCCACCGTCGCCTGACCGGAACAGCAGCAGGAGCCCCCCTTCCATGTCCTCAACCTCCATTGCGGCCGCCGGACCGTCGCGCGCCGGGGCGAACCCGGCGCTGCTCTCCCTGCTAGCGGGCGCGCTCGCCATTGCGCTCGCCCCCATCCTGGTGCGGGTCAGCGAACTGGAGCCGATCGCCACCGCCTTCTACCGGCTGGTCATCGCACTCCCCTTCTTCTGGCTTGGCATGCTCGCCGAACGGAAGGCACCCCAGGCCGCCAGCGCGCGCGTCACCGCCGCCGACATGGCGCTGATGGGGGTGGCCGGGCTGATGCTGGCGGGGGACTTGGCACTTTGGCATCTCAGCATCACGATGACCTCGGTGGCCAAGGCGACGCTGTTCAACAACTGCGCACCGGTCTTCGTCGCCCTGCTCGGCTGGCTGCTGTTCGGCGAGCGGATCGGCCTCGGCCTGATTGTCGCCTTGGCGGTGTCGCTGTCGGGCATGGCGCTGCTGATTGGCGACGGGCTGTTCGCGTCGGTGGGAAGCGCGGCGGAGGGGCAATGGCAGGGTGACGCCATCGCCGTCAGCACCGCCGCCTTCTACGCCGTCTACTTGATGGCGGTGAAACGCCTGCGGGCCAGCCACTCGACCAGCGTCATCATGGCGGGATCGAGCGCTGCGGCCGCCCTGGTGCTGGCGGTGGCCGCCTGGATTGAGGGCGGCCCGCTGCTGCCCGCAACCGCTTGGGGCTGGGCCGTGGTGCTGGCGCTGGGCGTCGCCTGCCATGTCATCGGCCAAGGCCTCATCACCCATGCGCTGGCACACCTTCCGGTCACCTTTTCGTCCATCGGCCTGCTCATCCAGCCAGTCGCGGCGGCGGCGCTGGCCTGGATGCTATTCGGCGAGGCCCTGGGGCCGCTCCAGTGGCTCGGCGGCGCGCTGGCGCTGGTCGGCATCACGCTGGCCCGCCGGACCTCCAGCCGCTGACCCAGCGACCAGCCACGCTCCGACCAGCCAAACACCCTAAATTCCTTCTCACCGAGAGCCACCCTCATGGTGATCAGCAACGCCCAGATCCTGGCCCACCTCGGCGACACCGGCCGGGTGGCCGGGACGCTCAACCCGACGGCCCAGTCCATCCTGTTCGGCGACGTCGCCGACGACGCCATCGACCGCGACCTGCCCTGGATCACCCAGGTCGACCGGGCGCACCTGGTGATGATGGCCGAGACCGGCCTGCTGCCGGTGGCGCAGGTCTCCCCCCTGCTCCGGCGCATCGACGAGATGGAAGGGTCGGGTTTCGCCGTCCTGCGCGGCCGGTCGGCCCCGCGCGGCGTCTACCTGCTCTACGAGACCTATCTCATCGCCGACCTCGGCGAGGAGATAGGCGGCGTCCTCCAGACGGCGCGCTCGCGCAACGATCTGGGCGCCACCGTGCTGCGCCTGCGGCTGCGCAACATCGTCGCCGATCTGCTGACCGGCCTGACCCGTCTCCAGGCCACGCTCCTGCGCCGGGCAGAGGCCTGCACCGACGCCGTGTTCCCAATCTACACCCACTACCAGCCCGCCCAGCCGGTGACGCTGGCCCATTATTACGCCGGGGTCGCCGCGGCGCTGGACCGCGACGCCGAGTCCTTGCATGCGGTGCTGGCCGATCTCGACCGCTGTCCGCTGGGCGCCGGGGCGGTGGGTGGTACCGGGCTACCAATCGACACTCGGCGAACAGCTACCCTGCTCGGCTTCTCAGGGCCCTGGACGCACTCCATCGACGCCGTGGCCTCGCGGGATGCCGTCCTGCGCCTGCTGGCGGCCCTGGGCATCCTCGGCGTGACGCTCAGCCGCCTTGCCCATGACCTCCAGCTGTGGACCACCGGCGAGTTCGGTTTCCTGACAGTGGCCGACGATCTGGTCGGCACCAGTTCGATGATGCCGCAGAAGCGCAACGTCTACATGCTGGAGCATGTCAAGGGTCTGGCGGCGGCGCCGATGGGAGCGCTGACGTCGGCAGCGATGGCGATGCACGCCACCCCCTTCTCCAACTCCATCGCCGTCGGCACCGAGGGCGTTAAGCCGGTGTGGTCGGCGGCCTCGGGAATGCTGGACGCCCTGACGCTGGTCCGGCTGATCGTGGCCGGGGCGGAGCCAAACCAGGGCGCTATGCGCCTCAGGGCGGTGTCCGGCCAGACCAATGCCACCGCGCTGGCCGACTGGCTGGTCCGGGAGCATGGCATGCCCTTCCGCCGCGCCCACCATGAGGTCGGGGACATCATCCGCTCGATGATGGTCCAGGGTGTGGTCGATCTCGAGACCGCCGCGCGCGAGGCTCGGCCGGAGTGGTTCCGCGGCACCCGGTCGCCGGTGTTGCGGCCAGTCGACATTGCCGCTGCCCAGGAGTATGGCGGCGGCCCCGGGCGCGCATCCACCGCCAGCGAGATCGAACGGGTGCGGGACTCGCTTCGCAGCCGCCGTGGCGCGCTGGTGGAGCAGCGGCGGCGCTGGCGCCGGGCAAACCGGTCCTTGCGTTTGGCGGTCGATGGCGTCCTCGGCATTGCCGTTCTCGACCGGACGGGCCGTGGCCGCTCCGGCCAAGCATAATCAGGAGTGAGAGGTCGACCATGCCAAGCATGGCCAAGGTTGCGCCCAGGGCGAGGGCCGGGAGACCGGCGGCCGCCAACAGCCCCCGGCCGTTCCCGGTGATGAGGGACCCGAGGGTCGGCGGGAGCCTGGAGGGGATGCCGGACGAAGCCCTGCTGTCCTCTTTACTCGCGATGGCCGCCCCGGACGCCGACGGCGATCTCCTGGCCCTGCGCCTGCTGGCTGGGCATGGCTCATTGGAGACGGCAATCGCAGCGGCGTCAGCGGGGAAGCTGCCCGGCGGCATACCCTGGGACGATCATGCTGCCCTCCGCTTCCAGGCCGTGCTCGAACTGGCGGTACGCTTGGCAAGGCCTGTGCTGGAGCAACGCCTGCTCCTGTCCTCTCACGAGGATCTGGTCACCTATGCCCGCCTCCGCGCCGCGTGCTCGTCCGTCCAGACGCTGCGCCTGCTGTTCCTCGACCGCCAGCGCAAGTTGATTGCCGATGAGCTTCACCGAACCGGGTCAGTCGGTGACGTCGCCTTGTATGTCCGGGAGATCATGAGTCGTGCGCTGACCATGGACGCCAGTGGTTTGGTGATCGTCCACAGCTGCCCCAGCGATGAACCACCGAACCCGGCCAGCGTCAGGGTGTCCTGCGCGGACATCCAGAAGGCCGGGAGCTTGCTCGGGGTCGAATTGGTCGAGTACCTCCTCATCGGCAGGCGCTCTTACGTCACCCTGCTGGGCGAACCTGTCGTGAAGCGGCTGGCCCGCCTTGTTGCAGCGGAACGGGACGGTGCAACGGCGTCGCCGGAAGCCGCCATCCGTTAGGCATCGGTGGCGGCCAGAAAGGCGTCCGCTGGGACGTCCGCTGCGGCAAGCGCCCTGATCAGGTCGAGCAGCCGTCTGCGCTGGCCTCGGTCCTCGATGCGGTAATAGGCTCGGACGAGCTCGAGCGTCTCTCGCCTTGCCATCGGGTCCGGCTCTCCCGGTGTGCAGAGGTCGGGTTCGAGGATCACGTCCGGTAGATCGCCCTGGTCGGCAAATCCGTCGAAGAAGAAGGAAACGGGCACGTCCAGCGTCACACCGAACTGCCACAAGTGGGATGCTGAAACCCGGTTGGCTCCCTTCTCGTACTTCTGGATCTGCTGGAACGTCAGGCCGACGGCTTGGCCCAGCGCCGTCTGGGTCATACCCAGGAGTGTGCGACGCATCCGGATGCGGCTTCCAACATGCCGGTCGACCGCTGTGGTCGCTACAACTTCGTCTTTAGCTTGGGTTCCATTCCTTCGACGCGCCATGCCGCCCAACCGATCCGTTTGCGTGAGCATATGAAATCATTATACAACCCTAACGTCCGCACATCCAAATGTACTTTCACGGACCTGGGTCGGGCACAGAGGGCAAGGAGTGCTTGTTGGCATGTCCCGAGGGTCAGCGGGACAGCCAAGGCTGTGAACTCTGCGTCCGCTGCCATTCACTTGAACGGGTTGTCGACCGTATCCGTCGGCTTCGGGGGAGGGATCTGGTCGGGAAGATCAGTTTCGGTCTCCAGGGATTTCACGACGGCAGCCAGCAGGTCACGCAGCTTGCGGGCATGTTCCAGTCCTTGCTTATCCCTGGTCAGATCGATTGACCCATAGAGCGCCACCCGGTCGGTGCCGTTCTCGACCTGGAGTTCACCGATCTGCATGGCTCCGGCGTCGTCGGCATACGGCTTGATCATCGCATCAACTCCTTCAGGAACTTCAGCACGTCGCGTTCAGAGAAACCGGGCTCATCCTTCTTCCGTCCCCGCCCCGAGGCCTGAGGTTCCGGCAGAGCCAGTACCGTGGACTTGGCCGCGGCTGGAACTCCTGGAAAGACCGAGATGCCGGTGACCTCCTCCAGCTGTGCAATGGGGATGCGCTGGTAATCGTTCCCTGGCGCGTTGGGCACGAGATAGGCGGCGGCCTCACGGCGACGCGGATCGTAGATGGCCTTGAAGACGTGGGTCGGCACGAGAACCCGGCCGCCGATACGCTGGAGGTTGACGCCCTGGAAGACGGGACCAGTCACGACATAGACCTCGCCGCGGGTGTTGGCGAGATGGCGGGTCGCCCCTTCGATGGCACTCCAGATCCCACGGTTGCTCTCACCGATCTGGGGGATCATGTTGGCCAGAGTAAAGCTCTCCTGCTGGGCCTTAGGCGTCGGCATGTCGCCGTTCGGCGCCATGTGGCCGCGGTCGAAGCCAGAGCGCTTGAAGTCGGCCAATTCGGAGCGCTCGTCCGGCGGCAAGGCCGTTTCGGCGTGGAAGGCGCTCGCCTCCGGACGCTCGAGGCCCTTGGCGGCCGCAACGCTGTCGCGGGTCAGGTGCTCAACCGCATAGAGAGGAGTCCGTGTCACACCGGAATGAAGAGCGGCGAAGGCTGAGTAGCAAAGCTCCCGCGTCTTCGCAGCCAGCTTCTGATTGATCAGATCCGGCGCTACGGCCGCAGCATAATGATCAGGGCAAGCAGTCGACGCGGCGTCAGCGGGAGCAGAAAGGGCGAACAGGACGAGAGCCGGAAGCGAGCAGGCAACCCCCGATCGGGCAACTGCATATAGTCCGCGAAGCATGATGTCTCCCATTCCCAGAAAGGGCCGAAGCTACGACAGCTTGCAGTGCACTGTCAGCCGTTGTGCACTTCCAACAGGAGCAGCCGCTTGTCGAAATCGATGACCAGAGGTTCGTCGCTATCGTACTCCTGCACGCCTCCGAATCGGAGAATCTCGACCCGAATAGGCACGTAGCTGCCGGGCGTGTAGGAGGAAGCAGAGGCGGCCGTCAGGTCGGGCGGCGTCTGGGCGGCGGCGTCCACCTGGAGCGGCAGCAGGTCTTTGGCGACGGCCTTCGACCACACTGGCCGGTTCCTCCGGTACCAGTCGAGCAAGGCCCGCGCCTCGTCCGTTCCCAGGGCGAAACGGCGCGTTCCATCCGCGTCCAACCCAACCGGCCGACCGCTGACCAGATCGACCAGCAGACTGTCCAGGGAATGGAGATGCAGGCTGCGGACGTCTGCGGTATCCAGCATGAAATCGTCCAGTTCGGCAATGATCGGACGAAAGGTAGAGTGGTCTTGACCATTTACGCAACCAGGGAGAGCTGGACTTCACGAACCCGCGCGCCGCACGGAATGGTCCGACGCCGGGATTGACCGTGACGGGTCGAACACCCGACACTGTGACCATAACTCCCCCCTTCCGGCTATTCAGATCGCCATTCTCCATGCCGACCTTCGTCCGACGTTCACCGAGGCAATGTCCTGTCCTCGTGACGCGCCGCCTCCGGCAGGTTCTGCCCGCATCCGAAGACGGCCAGCCGCGCGAGGGGGTGTTCGCGGACTTCCTGGACAACCGCCTCGTCGTGCTGCTGGGCGAGCCGGGGCTCGACAAGACCACCGAGTTCAAACGGGCCGCGGCGGGTGAGGCGGATGCGGAGGTGATGCCGGTCGGCCGCTTCCTGAGCCGGCCGGCATCGGCGATGCAGGGCCGAACGCTGTACCTGGACGGTCTTGACGAGCACCGGGCGCGCACCGGCGGCGGGCGCAGCGTGATGGATCACATCCTCGGCAAGCTGGAGGAACTCGGCATCCCGAAGGTCCGGCTGTCCTGTCGCACCGCCGACTGGTACGGCGGCAGCGATACCCGCATGCTGTCGCAGCTCGGCAGGGAGCCGGTGGTCCTGGAGCTGCTGCCGCTCAGGTTCGAGGATGCCGTCTTCATCGCGGCAGCGCGGTTGGACGACGCCGGGGCCAGGGCTTTCATCGCCGGAGCCAGGGCGCGCAACCTGGACCCCTGGCTGCTCAATCCCGAACTGCTCGGCCTGTTGC
Organism: Azospirillum sp. TSH20; assembly: GCF_003115935.1. NCBI lineage: Bacteria > Pseudomonadati > Pseudomonadota > Alphaproteobacteria > Rhodospirillales > Azospirillaceae > Azospirillum > Azospirillum sp. TSH20. The sequence goes on along the minus strand of NZ_LGQU01000103.1, from coordinate 30,765 downwards.
TGGAGGCCCATGGCGGTGATGGCGGCTGGCCCGCCACCCGCACCGCCCTGTTCGAAAGCGCCCGTGCCCAGCTGCTGACGGAACTGAACGACGAGCATGCCGAGATGGTGGGCGATTCCGTGTCCGACCCGGCGCTGTCCGCGGCGGCCGATTGGCTCTCCGCCGTGGCGCTGCTTGCCAATCGGATGGGCTTCGCGCTCCACCCCAACCAAGCCGATGCCGAGTTCACCGCGATCCAGTCCCTTGGCGGCGATGTTCCGGCCTTATCCGCGGCGGCACGGCGGCGGCCGTTCTCACCGGTCGAGGGCCGGCGGGTGGTGCCGCGCCACGACGTTGGTGCAGAAATCAGCATTTGGGCGGACTTCGCCCTATCCCACGGTGTTCAGGTGGCGCGACGGGACACCGGCATGCCGAAGCCGGTCATGATGTTGATCACCTTGCAGGCGACCTTGGCCTCGGTCTTCTGTCGGGGCAGAGACCGGGCGTGGAGGCTGCGACCGATCAGCGTCTTGTAGCGCAGCATCGCGACTTCCCCGAGGGAGCGGCGGCCGTAATCGACGGCGCGCTGCCAACCAGCCCGGCCGCGCTCCTTGATCATCCGGATGTGCCGGTCGCGTTGGGTTGGAGCGGTTTCGGTCGTGTCGCTCGGCACGGCGGTCGAGCGGGGTGGGATGACCACTGCGGCGTCGGGCGTGTGGCCCATGACGGCCTGGTAGATTGGCTCGCCATCGTAGGCGCCGTCCGCCAGCACCGTGCCGATCGGGCGGGCGATCTGGTCGAGCAGCGGACCGATCAGCGAGGCATCCCCCTCCTCGTTGGACGTCAACGCCGATGCCAGGATCTCACCGGTGTCCGGATCGATCGCCAAGTGGAGCTTTCTCCAGCTCCGGCGCGCTTGGCCTCCATGCTTTTCCAGGTGCCACTCGCCCGTGCCGAACACCTTCAGCCCGGTGGAGTCGATGACCACTCTGACCGGCCCGTCCGTCCTGGCCAGCGCTGACGCGACCTCCAGATTAGCGCTGCGCCGGGAGAAGGTCGTGTGATCCGGAACCGGCAGGTCCAGGCCGAGCAGGCGCATGAGCGAACTCAGCAAACCTTCGGTCTGCCGCCATGGCCGACCGAACGCCAGACGCAGCATCAGCCCGGCTTCGATCGCCACGTCCGAGTAGCGCGCTGGCCGGCCGCGTCGGCCCGAAGCCGGCGGCGTCCAGGTGGCGATCGCCTCCGGCATCACCCAGATCGTCAGGTCACCGCGCCGGCGCAACGCCGCATCGTAGTTCGACCAGTTCTCGACCGGGTAGCGCGCCTTCGGGATTTTGTGGCGACGGCTTTCGTTGGCCTTGTACGGCATCACACTCTCGGTCTCAGAGGGGCCGCTTTTCTACCCAATACCCCAAGCCCAAGGCCAATCTCCGACCGATTTACGCGCCAACGCCGTTCCGCTCAGCATCCACCTGATCGCCTTCTACACCCGCGTCGCCCAGGTCAGCCTGAACGAAGTGGACCATGGGCTGATCGAGGCGGCCCACGCCATGGGCTTCCGCCGCTGGCACATCGTCCGCCATGTCATCCTGCCCGAGGCCCTGCCCGGCCTGATCGGCGGTATGACGGTCTGCGTGATCGCGATGATCAACGCCTCGGCAATGGCGGGGGCTGTCGGCGCCGGCGGCCTGGGCGACCTCGCCATACGCTACGGCTATGAACGCTACGAGACCCAGGTGCTGTTCGAGATCATCGTGATCCTCATAGTGCTGGTGACTTCGGTGCAGTTCGGCGGCGAATGGCTGTCGCGCCGGGTCGATCATCGCCGCTGAGGCCATCCCCGGCAAATCAAGTTCCGGAGCGGCGCCGGCTACCGCCAAACCCTACCCTTCCCAGCGGTGGGAGAGGATGAAGCTGTAGCGTTCGGACCGGATGTGGAACACCGAACGGTCGGCACAGCCGCCGCCGACGAAGACGGAGCGGCGGTCCATCACCAGCACCGGCGCGCCCGCCGGCAGACCGAGCGCCGCCGCCACCTCCGCATCGGCCGCTGCCGCCTTCACCTCGATGTCGGCGCCGCCGACCGGCTTGCCGACGATGTCCTGCAGGATGCCGTAGATCGGCCGGTGTCCTGCCGCCTGCCAGTCGACCGGCTCCAGAGCCTGCGGCAGCAGGCTGCGACCCAGCGCCACCGGCTCGCCATCCACCAGATGCAGGCGGCAGACCTCCAGGCAATGGGGGCCGAAATCCTCCCGCAGGTCCGGGGGCGTCACGACGATCCGCGCCGAGATCGGCCGCATCGCGGCATCCAACCCCTGAAGCCGCAGGGATTCGTGAAAGCTGCGCAGGCGGTCGAGCGGATGCTGGACACGCTTGCCCACCGTGAAGGTGCCCTTGCCCTTGCGGCGCTCGATCAGCCCGTCCGCCTCCAGCCGGTCGAGCGCCAGCCGGACGGTGACCCGGCTGACGCCGAAGCGGGTCCCGATCTCGCTTTCCGTCGGCAGCCGCCCTGACGGCTCGAACAGCCGGGCGGCGATCTCGTCGCGCAGCCGGTCGGCGATCTGCCGGTACAGCGCCGTCGCGTTGTCTCGCACCACGGGCACCCTGGCGTACCTCCCTGATTGATCGACCCAGCCAATGGATCGAGGCCGCCTTGATGCCACCGGCGACGGGATGGCTCAAGCGTCCATGCCGCTACGGTGCCAGCCGCGTGAATCCAATCCAATTCCCTAGTTGCCACGTATTGTATACTATGTATTATAATGTATTATCGAATTGGGTCGGTTGATCGAGGGGATAAAACGGACATGGACTGTGGACTTCCGACCTCTCCATCCAGCAGCCGCTTCGGTGCTTTTTCCGGTGATCGCTCCGGCGGTGCCGCCTTCCACGTCGATGGCGTGGGTTTCGCCTATGACGGTGCACACCCGGTGTTCCGCTCGCTGGCGCTGTCCGCCCGGCCCGGAGAGTTCGTGGCGCTGCTCGGCCCGTCGGGCTGCGGCAAGACCACGCTGCTGAACCTGCTGTCCGGCTTCCTGCCGCCCGACTCCGGCCGCATCACCATCGACGGGGAGACGGTGACGCCGGAAATGCTGGCGCTCGGCTATGTCTTCCAATCGCCGCAGCTGTTTCCCTGGCTCGACGTGCTCGACAATGTCCGCTTCGGCCTGCGGATGGCGGGCCGGCTGCCGGATGCGGACCAGCGGGACAAGGCGATGGCGGCGCTGGCGCTGGTCGGGCTGGAGGCTGCTGCCGGCAAATTCCCCCACCAGCTGTCGGGCGGCATGCAGCAGCGGGTGGCTCTGGCGCGCGCGCTGGTGCTGGAGCCACGCCTGCTGCTGATGGACGAGCCCTTCGCCGCGCTGGACGCCATCACCCGCGCCACCCTGAACGAAGAACTGCTGCGGCTGTGCGGCCAGCTCGGCCAGACGGTCCTGTTCATCACCCACGACGTCGAGGAGGCGGTGTTCCTGGCCGACCGCGTCGTGCTGCTCGGCATCGCCCCGGCCGGCATCCACAGCGAACTGACCATCGACCTGCCCCGCCCGCGCCGCCTGCGCGAGACGCGGCGGCTGCAGCGCTTCACCACCCTGACCGACACACTGCTGGAGCGGATTTCCGCCATCGTCGCCGCGGCCTGAGCCGCGGCCGGGACTATCCCCGGCCAGCCCCCTACCAAAAGGATTTCGCGCATGAACCGGATGTTCGCCGCGGCGCTGTCCGCCGCCCTGTACGGCTCCATCGTCCTGCTCGCCGGCATCGCCCCGGCCGGGGCCGCCACAACAGGCGACAGCCGGCCGCTCCGGGTCGGCTGGGTCTTCGCCATGGCCAACGCCCCGGCGCTGGTCGCCGACCGGAAGGGCTTCTATGCCGAAGAGGGGCTGACAGTGGAGGCCAAGCCTTTCGGCGACGGGCCGGTCATCCAGCAGGCGCTGGCTGCCGGCGAACTGGATGTCGCCTATATCGGCGCGCCGCCGGTCTATCAATGGGCGGCGCGCGGGCTGGACAGCCGCATCCTGGCCAAGGTCAACTACGGGCAGGCGGCGATGATCGCCAACAACCCCGCCATCGCCAAGCTGTCCGACCTGCGCGGCCGCAAGGTCGCCGGGGTGGCGCGCGGCAGCGGAATGGACGTGCTGCTGCGCGGCGTCGTGCTGAAGGAGGCCGCCGGCCTCGACCCCGACCGCGACCTGTCGGTGGTCTCCATGCCGGTCGGCAACATGAACGCCGCGCTGGACAGCGGTACGGTGGACGCCGCCTTCACCTGGGAACCCTTCATCAGCCAGCAGGTGCTGCGGGGGAGCGCGCATGTGCTTTTCGACGTGAACCAGGCGCTGCCCGGCTATCCCTGGTACGTGGTGATGGCGCCGAAGAAGACGCTGGCGGAACGGCCGGACGATGTGGTGAAGCTGCTGCGCGCCCATGCGAAGGCCATCGCCTGGCTGTCCGACCACCCGGCCGAGGGCGACGCCCTGATCGCCGAAGCGTTCAAGCTGGAGACGGTGAAGCGCCCCGACGGCACCGAGATCGCGCCGGCCGCGGTCGCCGCAGAGGCGCGCAAGCGGCTGGGCTGGTCGGACCGGCTGGAGGAGAGCGACCTCGCCTTCATCCAGCGGCTGATGGACAGCTCGCTGGCGCTCGGCTTCATTCCGGTGCCGATGAAGGCGGCGGACATCGTCGACGGCTCCTATCTGCGCCGGGCGGGCCGCTGATGCGGACCCGGCTTTACGGCTGGGCGGCCTTTCCGGCGCTGCTGCTGGTGTGGAGTGCGGCCGCCTGGAACCTGCCGCCCTATGTCCTGCCGCAGCCCTGGGCGGTGGTGGCGGAGGCGCTGCGCTGGCTCGACAGCGGCCAGCTCGCCGCCCATGTCGGCGCCAGCCTGCTGCGCGAGGCCGGCGGCTTCGCCGTCGCCGTGCTGGGCGCGCTGGCGCTGGGTCTGGCCGGCGCGCTGTCGCCGGGCTTCCGCGCCTTCTCCGCGCCGCTGACCGGCCTGTTCATGGCGATCCCGCCCATCGCCTGGGCGCCGCTGTCGATGATCTTCTTCGGGCTGGGCTATGTCGCCATCACCATGGTGATCGTGGTCGCCGCCCTGTTCCCGATGGCGGTGACGGTGCAGGAGGGCTTTCTCGCCATCCGCAACGGCAACCTGCGCGCCGCCCGCGTGCTGGGCGCTCGCCGCTGGCAGCTGATCCGCCATGTCTATCTGCCGGCTTCGCTGCCCTTCCTGACCGCGGCGCTGCGCATCGGCTTCAGCCAGGCGTGGCGGGCGCTGGTGGCGGCCGAGATGCTGGGCGCCTCGCAGGGGATCGGCTGGATGGTGGCGATGGGCGGCCAGATCGGCAACGCCACCCAGGTGCTGCTGGGCGTCGCCATCATCGGCATGACCGCCTGGATCACCGAAAGCCTCGTCTTCCGCCGCATCGAGCGGCGCTACCGCCACTGGCACCTCGCCTGACCCGAAAAACCGCGAAACCGGAGGAAACGCCGCCATGTCCGAAGCCCAGCCGCCTGTCCGCCACATCGCCCCCGTCGGGCTGTACGAGCGCAACAAGGACCGTCCCTTCCTGGGATCAACCAGCTGTTCGCACCGCCGGCTGGTCGCCGGCGAATGGACCGAACTGCAGCTGGTCTATGAGGTCGGCGCGTCGGGGCTTGCCGACGGCGCCGGCATCAAGCTGGCGATGAAGTTCTATTCCGACTGGTCGCTGTTCCAGACCAGCGACCCGCAGGCCGCCAACTATGTCTCGGCGGAGTATGAGGCCGGGCCGCTGGTGCCGGGGCAGAGCCCGGCGACGATCCAGGCGCTGAAGGTGCGTTTCGACCAGAAGGGACATGAGCGCCCCTATCAGAAGGCCATCGTCATCGACGTGATCGACGGCTACCTCAACCCCGGCGACCGCATCGTCATCCGTCTGGGCGACCGGCGGCGCGGCGGGCCGGGCACGCGGGTGCAGAGCTTCGTCGAACAGGGCTTCCGCTTCCGCGTCTTCATCGACCCGCTCGGCAGCCAGAAATACGCCGAGGTGCCGGGCGACTGCATGATCGACATCGTCCCCGGCGCACCGGCCGCCCTGCGTCTGGTGGCGCCGCGCCTGATCGCGCCCGGCCCGGCCAGCCTGCTGCTGCGCGCCGAGGATGTCTGGGGCAATTGCTGCACCGGCGGCGCCATCGATGCCGCCCTGACGCTGACGGGCCCGCAGGGTGAGACCACGCAGCAACTGACGCTCTCGCCCAACCCGGACGCCTATGGCTGGCTGGTCCATCGCCAGGAAACGGCGTTGCCGGTAGGCGAATGGCGCATCGCCGCCACCGCCGACGGGCTGGTCCCGGCCGAAGCCTTCGTCACCGTCGAGGAGAATGCGCCGCGCGCCTACTACGCCGATCTGCATGTCCATTCCAACGACACGGTCGGCACCAACGACACCGCCTACAACCTGTCCTACGGCCGCGATATCGCCGGGCTGGACGTGCTGGGCTATACTGCCAACGACTTCAACGTCACCGAACGGGCCTGGAACGAGGCGGTCGGGCTGATCGACCGCTTCAACGAGGCGGGCCGCTTCGTCTGCTATCCCGGCACCGAATGGTGCGGCAACTCGGCGGCCGGCGGCGACCACAATGTCGTCTTCCTGCGCGACGGCGTGCCGCAATTCCCCACCGACAGCCGAGGCCAGCCGGTCCGCTCCTTCGAGTGGAACGAGTCCACCCGCGGCAAGCTGCGCCCCGGCGCCTGGCCGCTCGACGATCTCTATGCCGCCTATCAGGACGACCCCGAGGGGCATCTGCTGATCCCGCATGTCGGCGGACGCCGCTGCAATCTCGACTGGCACCATCCCGAACTGGAACGGCTGATCGAGATCGGTTCCGCCTGGGGCCAGTTCCACTGGGTCTATGCCGAGGCGCTGGCCCGCGGCTACCGGCTCGGCGCCTCGGCCAGCAGCGACGAGCATCAGGGCCGCTGCGGTGGTGGCGCGCCAGCCACCGCGGTGTTCGGCGCGCGCGGCGGGCTGACCGGCGTGCTGGCCGACCGGCTCGACCGCGCCACCATCGGCCGGGCGCTGCGCGCGCGCCGCACCTTCGCCACCACGGGCGAGCGCAGCTTCGCCAGCCTGCGGCTGGGCGACCGCTGGATGGGCGAGGTGGTCACGGCGTCTGACGGGGACGAACTCGACTACCGGCTGCTGGGAGATCGCGGCTGGGAGAGCCTGCGGCTCTACGACGGCGAGACCCTGCTGTGGGAGCGCGACCTGCACCGCGAACTGGGATTGTCAGAGCGCCGCATCCGCCTGCGCCTGGGCGGCGCCCGCATCAAGGACCGCTACCGCGGCGCCTATTGGAGCGGCGGCATCACCGTCACCGGAGCGGCGGTGCAGCGGGTCGAGCCCTTCGGCTTCGACCATCCCGAACAGGGCTGCTGGCGGCAGGACGCCACCACGGTTGCCCTGCGCACCGTCACCCACGGCGACACCGACGGGGTGGAACTGACGCTGTCGCGACTGGCCGGCACCCGCATCCGGGTGCAGCTCGACATCGGCACCTATGTAAAGGTCGGCAACCCGCTGACCCCGCCGCCCAACCCGCATGCGCCGGAGGCGGTGCTGGAGATCGACGGCGACGCGCTGCTGGATGCCGCCCGCTCGCCGGCCGGAGCCGTCACCCGCCAGCTGCCCGGCACGGAACTGGAGGTGACGGTGGAGCGTGTCACCGAGGCGCCGCTGCCCCGCGACCTTGCCGGCCGCATCCCGCTGGCCGGGTTGGGGCTGGAGGAAGGCCGCGAGCATCCGCTGTTCCTCACCGGACGCCAGCGCGACCAGTCGCGGGTGTGGACCTCGGCGCTGTTCCTGACAGTGTGATCGCCTTGGCCCGCAGTGCCGGCTCGCCGGGATCGCGGGTCGCATCCGCGGATCAGGGGGACCGCGGAAACATGCCGTGCCGCCATGCCGTCAATGCCTCGGCAACCGCCAGCGCGTGCGGCACGATCTCCGATGCGCCGGTCACTTCGCCCAGGCAGCCGCGGGTCGGCGGCCCGACGACAAACAGGGAGGTGACCGGCCGGCCACCGGCATCCAATGCCCGGTGCTGTCGGTCCACCTCCACACCCAGACCAAGCGGATCCGGCCGGATCAACCCTTGGGCGGTCAGGGCCGCCAACAGCGGGTTCCGGCCGAAAGAAACTCCATGGCCGGCGCCGGTGCAGTTCAACAGGGCATCGTAGGTTCGCCCGGTCAGGGCGTCGCCGCCGCGCGGCCGATAGAGAACCCACAGACCGCCACCCTCATCACTGCGGGTGCCTGACGAATCGGCGTCGGCGTTCGCCCCGACCAACCGTCCGGCCAGGACCGAAAGACGCCCGTCCGCCTGTGCGGACGCCAGCAGCCGGGCGACCTGCGGGGCCGCCTGGAAGCGGTGGGCGTCCCACCAGGGCCGCAGATGGCGCTGGAACCGCCTCCGCTCCTCGATGGGAAGGGCCGCCCACAAGGCACCGTTCTGAAGGCGCAGGCTTTCGAGCACGTCGGTCCAGGGCCGCCCCTGCCGGCCCGCGTCAGCGACGGCGGCACGCACCCGGCGCAGCAGGTCACGGACACCGGCAGGCGGATCGGCGGTGAAGTCGGTCCAGGAGTCGGCATGCCCGGCAGGGCGAGACCGCGGCACCAGACCATGGCGCGACAGGGCGGTCAGCGGTCCTCGATGGCCCTGGCCAAGCAGGGTCGACACCACGTCACCCATCGTCAGGCCGGTGCCGACGATCAGCACCCGGTCGGTCCGGCCGATGGGATCGAGCGCGCCGGGCGCCCATGGATCGGCGACGACCCGCTTGTGCCCCGCCAGCCCGGCCAGCACGCCCGGCAGTTCGGGCCTCGGGTTGCCGGTGCACAGCACCAGCGCATCGGCCTCCAGCACCCTGCCGCCGGCGAGTTCCACGACGAACCCGGTTCCCTGCGGCGATGCCAGCCGGCGGGCGGCGACGGCACGGTCGCGCCGGTGGGTCACCCGCACCGGCCCGGCCGCGGCGAACAGCGCGCGCAGCCTCTCGTCGAGATAACGCCCGAACACCGACCGCGCCGGATAATGCAGCCCGTCCGCCCAACCGGCCGGATCGGCCTCCAGCACGCCGCGCTCCAGACACCAGCGATGGAAATCCTCCTCCCCGCCCTCCCCGGCCGTCCCGCCGGTCACCGCTGCCATGCGGATGGAGGGAACATTCATCCGGTGGCGCGAGTCGCCGCCCGCCGCGTAGGTCAGCCCGGCTCCGGGCGACGGCCGCGGGTCCACAAGCTTCACCTCGGCGGAGAATCCGCCCGCGGCACCGGCGCGCACCAGCCCGGCCGCGACGCCGCTACCCGACACGCCGGCACCGACGATGACGATCCGAAACGGCCGCGGCACGGTCACAGCCCCTCGCGATGGACGATCCGTCCGCCGACCAGCGTCAGGCGGCAGCGCAGGTCGCGCAGCCGGTCCGGGTCGATGGCGGTGGGATCCTCCGACAGCACCGCGAGGTCGGCGGCGAAGCCGGGACGCAGCGGCCCTTTCCATCCCTCGTCGAAGGTCAGGGCGGCGCCGGCCATGGTGAACAGTCGCAGCGCCGTTTCGGCATCCAGCCTCTGGTCGGGACCAATGACCCGGCCGCTGGTCCGTTCCAGCCGGCTGCAGACCGACCACAGGGTGAAGAACGGGTCGTGCGGGATGTTGTCGGTGGCGATGGCGGTCGGAATGCCAAGCCGCAGCAAATGGGCGTGCGGCACCACCAGATCGCCGCCATCAGGCTCGTCCAGATAGGCGGCTCCGCCCTTCCACAGGAAATAGGTCGGGATCGTCGTCACCAGCACGTCCAGCCGTTTCAGCGCCTCCAAATCGGACAGCCGAGCGCGGCCGATATGCTCGATCACCCAGCGGCGGCCGGACAGCGGATGGCGTTCGTTGACCGCTTCCAGCACCGGCACCACCTCGTGCAGCCTGTCGCTGACGATGGTGTGCAGGCGCAGATCGTGCTCGGCGGCCAGGAAACAGGCCTCGCGGAAGTCGGCCGGGGTCAGCGCCTGCTCGACGAAGCCGGACCAGCCGGTGTCCGGCAGATTGTCGCGGGCGCAACAGGCGACCGCCGGGTCGCCGCCATAGGCGATGTGGACGCCCGACAGCCTCAGCCAGGGGTCGCCCAGACCGGCGCCGCGCGCGTGGGCCAGCCAGTCGCGCATGGCGCGGCGCGCCTCGGCGATGTCGGCCCAGCTCGGGCTGACCACCAGCCCGACCCGCACCGTCAGCTCCCCCAGCTCCCACAGCCGGCGGTAGACCGAGATGGTCTGCGGCGCGGAGCCGTGCCCCTCGTAGATGCTGGTGGTGCCCTGGGCGTTGTAGAGCCGCTGGGACAGCCGGACGCCCTCCAGCCGTTCGGCGAAGCCGAAGCGGGGAACCGCGGGCAGCAGGTCGAACTCGACGGTCGGGCGGCTGTTGTGCTCGACGATCACGCCGGTCGGCTCGCCGTCGGCATCCTTCAGGATCTCGACGCCGCCGCAGCTCGGCACGCTGGCCGCGGTGATGCCGTTCAGCGCCAGCGCCCTGCTGTTGAGCGCGCTGTGCCCCGGCGGCTTGCCCCAGTTGCCGAACAGGCCGGGGATGTAGACGGGATGGTCCGGTGCCGCGCGGTCCAGCTCGTGGCGGTCCGGCGGCCTTCCCTCGGCCAGCGTCGCCGCACCGTCGAAGAAGAAGGGTGGCGTGCCGATCGGCATGGTGACGATCCACTGGCCAGGCGGCGTCTCCGCCACCACCGCCCGCACCCGCTCCAGAATGTCGCCGACGCTGCGGGCGCCGGCCAGCGAGGGGCGCAGGCGCTTCAGCCCCTCGCGCTCCATATGGGCGTGGGCGTCGTTGAAGCCGGGGATCAGCGTCGCGCCGCCCAGGTCGATGGCCTCGGTGCCGGCAGTCGCTAGTGCCGCCACCTCCTCCCCGCCGACCGCGAGGATGCGGTCGCCGGCCAGCGCCACCGCGCTGGCGCGCGGCCGGGCCGGATCGAAGGTGAGGACGTTGGCGTTGCGCAGGATCAGGGTGGGGGAAGAACTCGGTCCGCTCATCCGGCGATCCTCACGAGGCGGTGGTGTACCAGGGGAACAGGCGGCGGATCAGCGCCACGAACAGGCGGTCGGCGATGAAGCCGAAGGTGCCGAGCAGCACCAGCCCGATCAGCATGATGTCGACCCGGAACATCTGGTGGCCGGTGGACATCATGTAGGCCACCCCCTCCCGCGCGCCGGACAGTTCGGCGGCGACCAGCAGGATCAGCGAGACGGCGATGCCCTGGCGCAAGCCCGCCAGGATCATCGGCAGGGCCGCCGGCAGCACGACCAGAAGCAGCGTCGCCAGCCGCCCGGCGCCCAGACAGGCGGCGGAGCGCAGATAGGCCGCCGGCACGTCGCGCACGCCGATGAAGGTGGTGATCCAGATCGGGAAGAAGCTGCCCCAGGCGACCAGCGCCACCTTCGAGCCTTCGCCGATGCCGAACCACAGGACCGACAGCGGTACCAGCGCGATGGAGGGGACGGAGCGGAAACCATGCAGGATCGGCTCGCTGACATGGTGCAGCAGGCCGATGCGCGCGGTCAGCAGCCCGGCCGTCACACCGGTTGCCGTTGCGATGGCGAAGCCCAGCGCCGCCCGGCGCAGGCTGGCCAGGATGTTGGCCGGAATCTCGCCGGACAGCAGCATCGGGACGAAGGTATCGAACACCGCCGACGGTGGCGGCAGCAGCACCGGATTGACCCAGGTCCCCAGCCGCGGCACCGCCTCCCAGACCGCCAGGAACAGCAGGATGCCGGTCACGTTCAGGAGGGCGCGCAGCCAGGCCGCCCGCCGCAGGCCACGGCGATGGGCGCGGCGGAACTCTTTAGCGAAGGCGTCCCTGTCGGACGGCGCCTCCACCGCCGGGCGCCGGGAGGAAGAAAGATCGTTGCCGGTCACGTCATCCGTCGCCGCCGTCACGCCGCCCTCCGTTCACCGTCGCTTTGGTCGGCTCCCCGGCTACCGCGGGCCAGCGCCGCGGCGATGCGGGCGTATTCCCGGCCGAACTCCGCCGACCCGCGGTCGCGCGGATAGGGCAGATCGACCGTCAGATCCTCGCGGATCACCCCCGGCCCGGCCCCCATCACCACGACGCGCTGGGCGAGGAACACCGCCTCGTCGATGTTGTGGGTGACGAACAGCACCGACACCCCGGTCTCCCGCCACAGCCGCAGAAGGTCTTCCTGCAAGGTGGTGCGGGTCATGGCGTCGACGGCGGCGAAGGGCTCGTCCATCAGCACCACCTCCGGCTCCACCACCAGGGCGCGGGCGACGGCGACGCGCTGGCGCATGCCGCCCGACAGCTCGTGCGGGTAGCGGTCGGCGGCATGGCGCAGCCCGACCCGGTCGAGCGCCTCCAGCGCCCGGCGGCGCCGGACGGGGGCGGAGACCCGCTGCATGCGCAGCCCGAACTCGACGTTCTGCCGCGCGGTCATCCAGGCGAACAGCGCATATTCCTGGAACACCACCCCGCGGTCCGGCCCCGGCCCGTCCAGCGTCCGGCCGCGGAAACGCACGGCGCCGGACGTCGGCTTGAGGAAGCCGGCCAGCAGATGGATCAGCGTGGACTTGCCGCAGCCGGACGGGCCGATCAGACAGACGAACTCGCCGGCCTCCACCCGCAGCGACACATCGCTGAGCGCCCAGACCGGCGACCCGTCGCGCGCCGCATAGATCTGCGACACGCGGTCGAAATCGATCAGCGGCCCGCCCGTGACCCCACTCGTGACCCCGCTCATGACAGCGTTACCCGGTCGGGCGCCACCGCCTTCAGCGGGGTATCGACGATCAGGCCGCGGAACAGGGCCCGCAGGTCCCCCGCCGGACGCTTGGCGAGACCGGCGGCGATGGCCCATTCCGCCTCAGCCACCAGATCGTCGACGAAGCGGTCGTCGAAAGCGATCTTGAAGGTGAACTCGGAGGTCGCCTCCAGAATCTCCTTCGGCGGCGTGTGGATGCGGCGCGAGATCAGGTCGGCCCAGCCGCCGTCGGCCAGGATGTGGCGTTCCGCCCCCTGCAACGCCCGGATGGCGCCGGCCACCAGCTCCGGCTTCTCCTTCACCACCTTTTCGGTGGTCAGCAGCAACTGATGGCTCTGGAAGAATTTCTCCAGCCCGTCCTGGGTCATCACCGCGGTCTTGCCGCCGGACTGACGCTCGGCCACCGCGGCGGACTGGCTGCTCCAGGCGAAGCCGTCGATGTCGCCGCGCACCAGGGCGGAGGTCATGTTGTTCGGGGTGAGGTCGACCACCTCGACGTCGCCCGGCGCCAGCCCGGCGAATTCCAGATATTTCGCCAGCATATATTGCCCGGAGGTGCCGACGCGGGTGGCGATCCTGCGCCCCTTCAGGCTGGCCGGCCTGGTCGGATCGATGCCGCCGTCCTTGCGGACGACGATCTTCATGTCACGCGAATAGCGGCTGTAATTCACCAGGATCAGCGGCCGCAGCCCCTGCAGCACCGCGAACACCACCGGCGTGTCGGTCGAGGCGGAGAAATCGGCCGAGCCGGCGAGCAGCGCCTGCATCGAATCGCGCCCGCTCTCGAACTCCATGGTGCTCAGATCGAAGCCGGCCTCGGCCCAGGTGCCGGCAGCCTCGGCGACGAAGGGAACCGCCCAGGTGTAGCCGGTGCTGCCATAGGCCAGCGTCGCCTTGGCCGCGGCGGCCTGCGCGCGGCCGGTCCACAGCGGCCCGGCGGCCAGCATACCGGCGGTGACGGCTGCACCGGTCAGCAGGCGGCGGCGGTTCAGGCGAATGCCGGAGGGATCGAACACGGACATGATCAAAAGGCTCCTGTCGGATGCGGCCGGGCGCTCAATGGGGCGCCAGCAGCCGGAAGGTCTGGTCGGCGGAACGGTTCTCGCGATGGGCGGCAGTCCAGCCGATGGCACGGCGGTAGCTGCCGAACAGGCCGGCGGCGGCAACCGCGTCCTCGGCGATCCCCGTCACCGTTTCGGCATCGGGAGCGACATAGAGGGCGTCGTCCGGGCAATGGGCTTCGCACAGGAAGCAGGTCTGGCAGTCGGACTGCCGGGCGATGACGGGGGCGGCCCCCTCGGCCCGGCCGCCACCGGTCGGCTGGAACACGTCCATCGGGCAAACGGAGACGCAGATGTTGCAGCCGGTGCAGCGGGTCGGGCTGATCAGCTCGATCATGCGACCAACTCCCGGCCGGCCTCGGTCGGATCCGCGCGGACCGGCGCCGGGCGGGTCGAGACATGCACCTCGTCCAGGCCGCCGACCGTCAGCAGATGGCGCTGGGCCGGGTCGAGGGCGGCATGGTCGATGCGGCGATGCATGCCGCGCGATTCCGTGCGGGCCAGCGCCGAACGGTACATCCAGCGGGCGGTCGCCAGCATCGCCGCCGCTTCCCGTACGCGCAGGACGGTGTCGGCTGAGGCCGGCATGGCCCCGGCGGCATCGGCCCACAGCCTGTCCAGCCGGCCGAGAGAGCCGGTCAGCCCCTCCTCCGTGCGGAAGTAGTTGATGTCGTAGGGGAACACCTCGGCCTGGACGGCGCGGGTCAGGCTGCCGGCATCGACCGCAGCACCATGTCCGCCCCGCGGCCTGTCCTGCAATCCGGCGCCGCCCGCCCGCCGCAGGGCGCGGGTTCCATTCCCCAGGGCACGGGCATGATCGGCGGCCCCGAGCCCGGCCCAATGGCCGGTCGACATCGCCCAGGCGGCGTTGTGGCTGCCGCCGCCGGTGAAGCCGCCGCAGATCGGTTCGCGCGTCGCGGCATCGCCGGCGGCGAACAGTCCGGGGACCGCGGTGGCGCAGGTCCCGTCCACCAGCCGCAGGCCGCCGGTGCCGCGCACCGTGCCCTCCAGCCGCAGGGTCACCGGGAAACGCTGGGTGAAGGGGTCGATGCCGGCGCGGTCGAAAGGCAGGAAGAAGTTCGGCTGGGCCTGACGCATCGCCGCCCACAGTTCCGGTTCGGCCCGGTCGAGGCGGGCATAGACCGGTTCGGTCGTCAGCACGCGTGCGATGACGGAGCGGCCGCCCTTGGAGGCCGCCCCGGGAATAGGCTCGCCGTCGGCACGGGTGAAGCTGGCCCACTGGTAGAGCAGCGTCTTGGTCACCGAGCCGAAGGCCGGGGCGATGGCGTAGGCGTTGGAGAACTCCATCCCCGACA
Source organism: Azospirillum sp. TSH20 (assembly GCF_003115935.1). Lineage (NCBI taxonomy): Bacteria > Pseudomonadati > Pseudomonadota > Alphaproteobacteria > Rhodospirillales > Azospirillaceae > Azospirillum > Azospirillum sp. TSH20. The sequence goes on along the minus strand of NZ_LGQU01000103.1, from coordinate 15,594 downwards.
GATCGGCCCCGGCCTCCGCCGCCATCAGCAGGCCGTCGCCGGTCAGCACGTTGCAGCCCAGCGCCTTGCTGAGGAAGGCGCAGCCGCCGGTGGCGATGACCACCGCCTTCGCCCGCACGGTCCAGCGCCCGCCCTTCTGCCGCTGCAAGCCGACGGCACCGGCCACGGCGCCGCTGTCGTCGACCAGCAGCTCCAGCGCCGGGAAATGGTCGAGGATCGTCACGCCTGCCTGTTTCACCCGGCGGCGCATCAGCCGCATATATTCCGGCCCCTGCACCGACACGCGGCGCTCACGTCCGTCCGCATCGCGTGGAAAGGGATAGCCCCAGTCGGCGAGTTGGCCGACCGCCGCATGGGTGCGGTCGAGCACGCGGTCCATCCAGCCATGGTCGGCCAGATGGCCGCCCAGCCCTTCGCGCGATGCCTTGGCTGCCGCGCGCTTGGCCGGATCGGGATCGACATACCACAGCGTGGTTCCGGACGCGGCGGTGGCGCCGGACGTGCCACAGAATCCCTTGTCGGCCAGAATGGTGCGGGCACCGCCGGTTGCAGCAGCGATGGCGGCCCAGGTCCCGGCGGGACCGCCCCCCAGTATCAGGACGTCAGTCTCAAGGTCGAGGGATGCGGCGGATGAACTGACAGGAGCGCCGGGCACGTTGGCCATCGGAAAAATCCTCCAGGACTGTCGATCATGCGGATTGGGCGAAGCGGCGATTCCGGAGCAGCTGGACGATGGGCATCACGCCTCGGCCAGCGCCTGCTCCAGGTCGGCAATGATGTCGTCGGGATGCTCGATGCCGACCGACAGACGGACATAGCCGGGGGTGACACCGCTGGCGCGTTGGTCTTCCGGCGACAGCTGGGAATGGGTGGTGGTGGCCGGGTGGATCGCCAGCGACCGGGCGTCGCCGATGTTGGCGACGTGGTAGAACAGCTTCAATGCGTCGATGAAGCGCCGCCCCGCCTCCGCTCCGCCGGCCAGTTCGAAGCCGACCAGCCCGCCATAGCCGCCTTTCAGGTAGGTGTCGGCGCGCCGCCGCGCCTCGCCCTCCTGGAGGCCGGGGAAGATGACCGACGTCACCTTCGCATGCGTCTTGAGGTAGTTCGCGACGATGCCGGCGTTCGCGTTGTGCTGGCGGATGCGCAACGGCAGCGTCTCCAGCCCCTGGATCAGCTGGAAGGCCGATTGCGGGCTGAGCGCGGCGCCGATGTCGCGCAGCAGGGTTACGCGGGCGCGCAGCGCATAGGCGATGGGGCCGAGCGGCTTGGCCGCCTCCGTCCAGATCGCGCCATGATAGCTGGGATCGGGCTGGGTCAGCAGCGGGAAGCGGGCGGCATGCGCCTCCCATGGGAAGGTGCCGCCGTCGATCAGCACGCCGCCGATGGTGGTGCCGTGGCCGCCGATGTATTTGGTCGCCGAATAGATCGTCACCGCCGCGCCATGGTCGAAGGGCCGCACGGTCAGCGGGGCGGCGGTGTTGTCGACGATCAGCGGCACGCCCAGCTCCAGGCCGATGTCGGCGACCTCGCGGATCGGGAAGACGTTCAGCTTCGGATTCGGCAGCGTCTCCGCATAATAGGCGCGGGTGCGGTCGTCGGTGGCGCGGCGGAAATTCTCCGGATCGGCCGGATCGACGAAGCGCGCCTCGATGCCGATCTGCTTCAGCGTGTTGGCGAACAGGTTCCAGGTTCCGCCATAGAGATCGGTGGAGGTGACGATGTTGTCGCCAGCCTGCGCCAGATTCAGCACCGAATAGAAGGACGCCGCCTGTCCGGACGCGACCGCCACCGCCGCCGCACCGCCCTCCAGAACGGCAAGCCGCTGTTCCAAAACCTCGACCGTCGGGTTGGTGACGCGGGTGTAGATGTGGCCCAGCTCCTGAAGCGCGAAGAGGCGCTCGGCATGGGCGGTGTCCTGGAACTGGTAGGAGGTCGTCTGGTGGATCGGCACCGCGACGGAGCCGGTGACGGGATCGGCGCGGAAGGCGCCGCCATGGACGGCCAGGGTTTCGAAATGCGGCGTACGGTCGGTCATCGGCAGGGCTCCTTCTTATTCCTTGAGAGTTCGGCGGTCAGGCGGAGGCACCGACCAGATCGGCGTAATGGCGGCGGGCCACGTCGGGGTGGGAGCGCAGGCGGCTTTTCAGCGTGTTCTCCCCGACCGAGCTGTAGAGCGGGTTCAGCGGGTTGCGCTCCGGCCCGCGCGCTTCGGCGGCGAGATCGTCCGGCAGCGGCAGCACCGGCACCCGGACGTCCAGCCCGGCCCCCAGGAAGAAGGCGGTCGACAGCCGGTCCACCCCCGCCGGCGGCGTCACCACCCGATGCACGGCGGCGCGGAAATAGCCGTCGGTCGCCAGCTCCAGCAATTCGCCGGCATTGACGACGAAGGTGCCGGGGACCGGCGGCACATCGGCCCAGCCCCCGTCGGTTTCGATCTGCAAACCGCTCTGGCGGTGCTGGAGAACCAGCGTCAGCAGGCCGCTGTCCTTGTGCGGCCCGACCCCCTGTCCCCCAGAATCATCGGCGGGGGCATCGTCGGCGGGAACCGCGTCATGGCCCGGATAACGGATCAGCTTGACGAGCTGCGTGGGCTGGTCGGTCAGGATGGGATCGAAGGCATCCTCCGGCAGGCGCAGGGCCACCGCCACCGTCGACAGGATGCGCCGCGACACCGCGGTCAGCTGGTCCTGCAGGCGCAGCACCGCCGGGCGCAACTCCGGCAGAGCCGCCGGCCACTGGTTGGGCCCCTGCAGGCGGACCCAGGGCGGCGAGTCCGGACTCCAGGGCAAGGCCGGCCGCTCCGCACCGACGTCCAGCTGTTCACGCCAGTCGGCCTGACCGCGCGTGCGCTCCCAGCCGGCGCGGGTGTATCCGCGGAAATGGGGCGAGTTGACCATCTCGATGGATAGCTTGTCCTGCTCCGGCAGGGCGAAGAAGCCGCGCGACAGGTCGAAGACGGAGTCGATGAAGGCCGGATCGACCCCATGCCCGGTCACATAGAAGGCGCCGAAGCGGCGGATCGCCGCTCGCAGCTCCGACAGGAACAGGGCGCGGTCCGCCGCGGCGCCATCCAGGCGGGCGAGATCGAGAAACGGCAGCGGCGGCCGCTCGGCCGAAGGGGGAAGCGCGGTCACAGGACTCTCCTTTGCGGACATGCGTTCGGGAACGCCCGCTTGCGTGCGGCGACGTGTGAAATCGGATTTGTGGAAGCGGGCCCGGCCGCTCAGTCGATGCGGCTGCGCGCCTTCAGCCAAGTGCCGCGCATCTGTGCCCAGAGCCGGCCGGCCGGTGCCTGCGGCGTCGGCCCGTCATTTACGGCACAGATCCCCATGGCTTCCGGAAGCGGGATCCAGACCATGGTCTGTTCGGACGCTGCGGAGGCGGAGGCCCGGCGGGCCGTCTGAGGATTGGCCATGATAGCGTTCCAGTACAATGCCTTGGGAGGTTAGGGCTTGAGGCTGGTCATGGCCGCCGCGGTCACGAAGCTCCGGGCGGCATCGCGGTTTCACATCCGATCATTACGCAGATGATTCTTATTGTCTACTATATTTATGGATTTATGAGGCGGTAAAATTCACAATCGACGTTATAGATTTGTTATTTCATAAATTTTCACGAAACTGTTGACAGCTCAAATTTCCTATCTGCTAATTAGGGAATAAGCGCTGCCCCTTCGCGGCTGCCCTGCCAACCGCCGGTCAGCAAACGGATCCGGCAGGTTGGGCGCCTTTTCATTGCGGCGCTCCGCGTCTTTCACAAAACAACAAACACATTGCGGGAAACCACCATGCGCACTCCGTCACAAGCTCCTTCGCGTCCGGCATCCCCAAGCGGCCTGTCGCCGCGGTTTCTGATCGCCGGCGCCCTCAGCCTCGCCATCGGCCTCGCCCTGACCGGCGCCGCCAAGGCCGGTCCGACGCTGGACGCGATCAAGGCGCGCGGCAGCATCAAGGTCGGCGTCGGCACCCAGCCGGGCTTTTTCGCCCCCGACAGCAACGGCCGCTGGCAGGGCTTCTTCGTCGATTTCGGACGGGCGCTGTCCATTGCCGTGTTCAACGACCCGGACAAGGTGCAGTTCGTCTCCTCCTCGCCGCAGCAGCGCCTGCCGGCCCTGCAATCGGGCGAGTTCGACATCCTGCTCTCCGGTGTGACCCAGACCTTCACCCGCGCCACCAAGCTGGGCTTCCATTTCGGCCCGGTGGTTTTCTATGACGGCCAGGGTCTGCTGGTGCCGAAGAAGCTGGGCGTGACCAAGGGCAAGGACTTGAACGGCGCCACCGTCTGCGTGCAGACGGGCACCACAGGCGAACTGAACATCACCGACTTCTTCCGGCAGAACAAGATCGCCTTCAAGCCGGTGGTGATCGAGGAAACCGCCGAGAATCAGAAGGCCTTCGCCAGCGGCCGTTGCGACGTGCTGACCCAGGACGCCTCCGATCTGGCGATCACCCGCACCCAGCTGCCCAAGCCCGACGATTACGTCCTGCTGCCCGAGCGTATCTCGAAGGAGCCGCTGGCCCCGGCCATCCGCTATGGGGACGACCAGTGGCTGGAGATCGTCAACTGGGCGATCCATGCCACCATCCAGGCGGAGGAGCTGGGCATTACCCAGGCCAACGTCGACAGTTTCCTGAGCAGCGGCGATCCGGCGGTCCGCCGGTTCCTGGGCGTCGATCCCAGCCTGGGCGAGGCGGCCAAGCTCGACCCGAAATTCGCCTGCACCATCGTCAAGACCGTGGGCAATTACGGCGAGATCTTCGACCGCAACGTCGGGCCGGCGACCAAGGTCGGGCTGGACCGCGGCTTCAACAAGCTGTGGACCCAGGGCGGCCTGCTCTACGCCCCGCCCTTCCGGTGAGCAACCCCATGCCGCCCGGTGCCCTGCGCTCCGGTTCGGTCGCCGCGGTCACCCTCTGGTGGGGTGGCCGCAGCGGCCTTCAGGCGGCGATCCTGGCGCTCGTGCTGCTGGGCGGCTTCCTGCTCGGCTCCAACACGCTGGCGAACATGGAGCGCTTTGGCATCACGCCGGGCTTCGCCTTCCTGGGCCGCCCGGCGGGTTTCGAGATCGGGGAGGCGCTGCTCGACTACCGGCCGCAGGACAGCTATGCGCTGGCCCTGCTGGTCGGGCTGCTGAACACCGTCAAGGTCGCGGTGGCCGGCTGCCTGATCGCCACCGTCCTGGGCGTGCTGCTGGGGGTGGCGCGGCTGTCCGACAACGCGCTGCTGTCGGGGCTGGTGCAGGGCTATGTCGAACTGGTGCGCAGCACGCCGCTGCTGCTGCAACTCTTCTTCTGGAGCGCCACCTTCCAGGCGCTGCCCTCCCCGCGCCAGGCGCTGAACCCGCTGCCGGGCGTCTTCCTGTGCAATCGCGGCATCCAGCTGCCGGCCCTCGCCGACGGGCGGGCGGTCGGCTGGCTTTTTGCGGCCATCGCGCTGGCGCTGGCGCTCGCCCTCGCCGGGACTGCGCTGCGCCGGCGCCTCGGGCGGCGGGATGCGCTGTCCGGAGTGTCGGTCGCGGCGGCCGCATGCGGCCTGCCCGTGGCACTGCTGCTGGCATCGGGCGTGCCGTTGCAGGTCGAGGTTCCCGAACTGGCCGGCTTCAATTTCAGCGGCGGGACGACGGTGTCCCCGGAATTCTCCGCCCTGCTGGTCGGGCTGGTCGTCAACGCCGCGGCGATGATCGCGGAGATCGTGCGCAGCGGCATCCAGGCGGTGTCACCCGGGCAGTGGGAGGCGGCCCGCGCGCTGGGCCTGCCACGCCACCGGATCATGCGGCTGGTGGTTCTGCCCCAGGCCATGCGGGTGATCGTGCCGCTGCTGACCTCCAGCTATCTCAACCTGACCAAGAATTCGAGCCTCGCCGTCGCGATCGGCTTCCCAGATCTGGTCAGCGTCATCAACACCAGCGCCAACCAGACGGGTCAGGTGCTGGAAACCATGGCGATCATGATGGGCGCCTATCTGACGGTGAACCTCGCGGTCTCGGCGGCGATGAACCTGTACAACCGCCGGCTGGCGGCGAAGGGGGCGCGATGACCGACGGCGTTCTGCAAAGCGCCCCGCCCCTCACCTCGCCGCAGCCGCGCTGGCAGCGCTTGTGGGCCGGCCTGTTCGGCACGCCGCTGAATGCCGCGATGACGCTCTGCTGCCTCGCCCTTCTCGGCTGGGTCGTGCCGCCGCTGCTGCGCTGGACCCTGCTGGATGCCGTGTGGGTGGGGCCCGCCGACCGCTGCGCCGACGCGGCCGGCGCCTGCTGGGCCTTCATCGGCGAGAAGCTGCGCTACATCCTGTTCGGCTTCTATGACCAGGACCGGCAATGGCGGCCGGCGGTGGCCGGCGCCATCCTGCTGGTGCTGGCCGGCGTCAGCGGCATGCCGCTGTTCTGGCGGCGGGCGACGCTGTGGCTCTGGCTCCTCGGGCTGGCCGCCGCCCTGCTGCTGCTGACCGGCGGTCCCGGCGGGCCTACGGTGCCGACCGAGCGCTGGAGCGGCCTGCCGGTCAGCCTGCTGCTCGCCGTCGTCGGGCTGGTCGGCGCCTTCCCGCTGGCAGTGCTGCTGGCGCTTGCCCGGCGCAGCTCCATGGGCGGGGTGCGGACGCTGGCCGTCCTGTTCATCGAGGTGACGCGCGGTGTGCCGCTGATCGCGGTGCTCTACGTCGCGACCCTGCTGCTGCCGTTGATGCTGCCCGCCGGCGCCGCCATCGACAAGCTGCTGCGGGCGCAGATCGCCATCGTCCTGTTCGTCTCCGCCTATCTGGCCGAGATCATCCGCGCCGGCCTCCAATCCATCCCGGCGGCCCAGTATGAAGCCGCCCAGGCGCTGGGGCTCGGCTACTGGCAATCGATGCGGCTGGTGATCCTGCCGCAGGCGCTGCGGACGGTGATCCCCTCCATCGTGACCCTGGCGATCGGCCTGTTCCAGGACACCACGCTGATCATCGTCATCGGCCTGTTCGACCTGCTGAACACCGCGCGCACCGCCGCCAAGGATCCGGCATGGCTCGGATTCTATGATGAAGCCTTCGGCTTCGTGGCGCTGATCTACCTGACGGTCTGCGTCATCGCCTCCCGCTATAGCCTGTGGCTGGAGCGCCGGCTGCAGCGGTGAGGCCGCCAGCGGGCCCGCCCGCCGCAGCCGGCCGGATCAGGAGGAGAAACCCGGTTCCGGAAGCGCGCCGGTCAGGGGAACGCCCAACTCTTTCAGCTTGTAAGCCAGCGGGTCGTGCAGGGGGTGGGTGCGGACATTGCGCTAGAAGCGGTCGAAACCATAGCGCCAGGCGGCCCCAAGGATGTCGGCAGCCGACACCGCCACGTCGGTGAAGGTGACGGTGCTTTCGCGAAAAGGCAGCAGATGCAATGGCCAAGATCAGCACCATCGGCTCATGCAGACCCGGACCAGAACCCTCGACGGCAACCCTCCACCCCTATTCACCCGCTGGGACCCGGTAACAGTCGCCAATGACGACCACGATTTACCCCAGGCGGCCGCAGCCTGACCAGACCTCACAGTTCTTGATGCTCTCCCTGGTAACCAGCAGGGGTCGGACGACCTTGTCTCGCCCCCCGATGCACCTCGCTGTGGCATGCGGGACGAGGCGAGAACCCGCCCCATCCAGCCCATCGTCAACGTCGTCATTCCACAAAGTCGTGAACCGCACCGGATTTGTCGGAGGCCCCGTTTTTTTGAGAGGATGGGGTCATCATGACGAAGCAGGCATCACCCAAATACGCCCCTGAAGTGCGCGAGCGCGCGGTTCGGATGGTGTTCGAGCACGAAGGCGAGCATGCCTCGCAGTGGGCGGCGATCAGCTCGATTGCGGCGAAGATCGGCTGCAATCCCGAGACGCTGCGGAACTGGGTCCGGCAGGCCGAGCGTGACCAGGGCAAGCGACCCGGTCCGACAACGGACGAGCAGGAGCGGATCAAGGCGCTGGAGCGTGAGGTTCGGGAGTTGCGCCAGGCGAACGAGATCCTACGCAAGGCGTCGGCGTATTTCGCCCAGGCGGAGCTCGACCGCCCGTTCAAGAAATGATCGCCTTCAACGACGCGCACCGCGCTGTCCACGGGGTCGAGCCGATCTGCCGAGTGCTGCCGATCGCCCCGTCGACTTACCACGCCCATGCCGCCCGGCGGGCCGATCCGTCCAAGGCGCCGGCCCGCTCACGAAGCGACGCGGAGCTGAGTGTTGCTATCCGGCGGGTCTGGGACGCGAACTTCCAGGTTTATGGGGTGAGGAAAGTCTGGCGGCAGTTGCGGCGGGACGGCGTCGATGTGGCCCGCTGCACGGTTGCCCGGCTGATGAAGCTGATGGGCCTGAAGGGGGCGACGCGTGGCAAAGCGGTGCGCACCACGATCAGCGACAAAGCCGCGCCCTGTCCCGCTGACCGGGTGAACCGCCAGTTCCAGGCGCCACGCCCGAATGCCTTGTGGGTGGCGGATTTCACATACGGTGCGCCTCGACCCGGATGGTCCGGGGTGCGTGTGTCTGGAATGCTGAAGAGAAAGGAGGAACTGAACGAACGCCTTGCCCTCTGCTGTGAGAGGGCATGAGCCCAAGCGGCGGTGACCTGCCGTCAACTGGCAGGGTGACGTAGCCCGCGGGAAAAGGGGGTTGAGGCGAAGCCGTTAGGCCAAGATGGTCCCCGAGGCTGAAGTGCTGGAAGGTTGAGGAACACGAACCGGTTAAACCGCATCCGAGGGCTGAAATGTCGCCTTCGCCTACACGGCTTAACAGGCGGAATGCCGATGTCGCCACCGGACACGTAAGTCGGCGGCGTCCGAAGTCAGGCGCAAATGTAAGGCGACCTGAGGGGCCATGGGGAGAACGCAGCCAGACCATGGCATCGGCATCGACTTGCAGGACGCAAGGACAAGGACTGCGACCGGCAACCTCTCCAGCGCGTGGACGTCCAGCACACGAACGAGGGAAGGCATGATGGAATGCCAAGGGAGTTGGCCCCGATGCCCATCATGCTGGCGGAGTCTTCGTAGTAGTCCGCGACAGGGAAAGCCTGTCACATGGCGAAGGAGGACAGTTCAATCAGCTTGGAGTGCAGACTATCTGACCCAACGAGGTGAAGACCTTTGATAATCAGGGAAATGCAGCACAAGCTCGCGACATGGGCCGAGAGCGACCCGAACCGCCGGTTCGATCGCCTTCTCCGGCTCATGGCCGACCGGGAATGGCTTGCCGAAGCTGCCCGGATCGTCCTGGCGTCGAGTGGCGCCAAGACACCGGGCATTGACGGAATGGACAAGCGGCGGATGCAGGCTGAGTTGGCGGAACATCTGGCCAGCCTGCGGACGGACTTGCTGACGGGGAATTACCGCCCGCAGCCGGTCAAGCGCATCTATATCCCCAAAGCCAACGGCAAGAAACGACCACTGGGTATCCCGACCCTGAGAGACCGCATCGTCCAGCGTGCGATGCTGATGGCCATGGAGCCGATTTGGGAAAGCGACTTCCATCGCCTCTCCTACGGCTTCAGACCCGAACGCAGCGTGCATCACGCTGTCCGGACCGTAAAGCTCCAGTTGCAGGATGGTGAGGCCGAAACAAGGGGCCGCTGGGTCGTCGAAGGCGATCTGGCGAGCTACTTCGACACGGTTCACCACCGGCTGCTGGTTCGGTGCGTCCGGCGGCGGATACGGGATGATCGGTTCATCGATCTGCTCTGGCGGCTCCTGAAAGCAGGTCACGTTGATCGTGGCCTGTTCGTGGCGTCGAGCGAAGGGGTTCCGCAAGGCGGCGTCCTGTCGCCGCTCCTGTCCAACATCATGCTCCATGAGTTTGATGCGTGGCTGGAGGCGAAATACCTGAGCGCGAAAGCCCGCAAGGACCGCTGGGCCTGGAACTTCGGCATCCAGCAAGGGCGTCCCATCGCGGTTCGAGAGAACCGACAATGGAAGCCCGCTGTCGCCTACTGCCGATATGCCGATGACTTCATCGTCATCGTCAAAGGCACCAAGGCACATGCCGAAGCCATCCGCGAAGAATGCCGAGCCTTTCTGGAAGACCGCCTGAAATTGACGCTGAATATGGGCAAAACCCATATCACCCACGTCGATGACGGGTTCGTCTTCCTGGGACACCGGATCATTCGTAAGCGGGGATCGAGCGGGCGTATGTCCGTGGTCACCACCATACCCAAGGAGAAAGCCAAGACCTTCGCTCATCGCTTGGTCGAGGCACTCTCCGGCAATCATGAGGTCGCCTCGGTGGACATGATCGACAGCCTGAACCGGCAACTGACGGGATGGGCCGCGTTCTACAAGTTCACCGACTTCACAGCGCGCACGTTCCGGCGCATCGACACCGTCGTGTTCTGGAAATTGGCGCACTGGCTGGCGCACAAATACCGCTCTCGCATCAAACCTTTGATGCGGAAATGGTATCGCGCTCCGGCTACCGGCCAGTCAAAAACCTGGCTGGTCTATGGTCGGAATGCAAAGGGCGACCCTGTCGGTAAAGGGCTGCGCCGGCTGGTCACCAGCTCCAAGGCTCAGTTCCGGTGGCGCAACCCGGAGCGAAACCCCTACATCTTCAGGGACGAGCTTCGAAGTACCGTCACCTCCCGATATCATGATGTCGCCATGGCCTTGGGCCAAGGTTGAATGGAGAGCCGTATGCGCTGAAAGGTGCACGTACGGTTCGGGGAGGGGAAGCGCTTCAGCGCTTCCTACTCCACTGTCAACATGGCAGGGCTTCGTCTACGTGGCCTTCGTCATCGACACCTTCGCCCGCCGGATCGTGGGCTGGCGGGTGTCCAGCACAGCCCATACCGGCTTGGTTCTGGACGCGCTCGAACAGGCACTCCACGACCGCCGGCCCGCCAAGAGCAGTGGCCTCATTCATCACTCCGACAGGGGATCGCAATACGTTGCGATCCGCTACACCGAGCGTCTCACCGAAGCTGGGGTCGAGCCCTCCGTCGGCAGCGTTGGCGATTCCTACGATAACGCGTTGGCCGAGACCATCAACGGTCTCTACAAGACCGAGGTGATCCGGCGTCGCGGGCCATGGCGCACCCTGGAGGCTGTCGAGTTCGCCACCCTGGACTGGGTCGACTGGTTTAACAACCGGCGCCTCCTCGAGCCCATCGGCAACATTCCTCCCGCCGAGGCCGAGGCGCGCTACTATGCTCAAATTGAGGACGTCGCCATGGCGGCGTGACCCAACACAAATGGCCTCCAACAAACTCGGGGCGGTTCACCAGCTTTTCGCGGCCGGACGCGTCCAGGTGCCGCTCCAGGGCCGCGGCGAACAGGAACAGCGACTGCATGGGCTGGCGCAGGTCGTGGCTGGCGGCAGCCAGGAACTTGGACTTCGACCGGGACGCCACCTCGGCCTCCTGCTTGGCGGCCTCCAGCGCCCGCTTGGCCCGGCGCTCCTCCGTTACCTCGCGGACAATCGCGCCAACGGCGACAACCGTGCCGTCCGGCCCCTTCAGGGGGTAGAAGTCCTCGATCCAGTCCCGCTCGATACCCGGATGGCTGGCCGTCGTACCGTGCAGCTCGATGCCGTGGATCGGCTCCCCGGTCTCGAGGACCTGCCGGAACAACGGCTCGGCCGCCTCGCGCAGGGAGGGAACGACGTCCCAGGCGTTCCGGCCGATGTGCTCCGCGACCGGGACGCCATTGATCTCGGCCAGGGCCTCATTAATGCGCACGAAGCGCACGTCGCGGTCGAGCAGAGTGAGGCCGATGGGGGCGGTGTCGTAGATGGTTTCAAGCTCGTGGAGCTGCCGGCGCTGCACCAAGACGGCCTCCTCGGCCCTCTCCTTCGCCCTCTTGAGCTCCTCCTCGGCCCGCTCCCGGAAGCGCAGGTGGCGGCGCAATCCCCAGGCTGCCGTGAGGGCGGTCGCCAGGAGCGCCGCCGCCGAGGCCAGCAGCGTGCGCAGCATGGTGCCGTCCGCCGCCGCCATCCGGGCATCCAAGTCGATAGACAGAACGGTGAGGGTGTCCTTCACCCCGATGCCCAGTGGGGAGAATGCGTTGATCAGCCGCCTGCCGTCGTCTCCACGGACTTCGACGACGCCGGCGTCCGGGGCCTCAAGCAGCGGCCGAAGGAACCCCGGCAACGGCCTTGGGGGGGGCGCCGCTCTCCGGAGCGCGCGCGAACACCGTCCCCGCCTGGTCAGCGACCAGAAGGCCGGCATGCGGGGGCAGAGGCTTCTGCGCGAGCAGGTCCTCGAGCCACGCGGTGTCGATCAGGGCGTTAACGGTCCCGGCGAACCGTCCGGCATTGTCCTCGTACCGTCTGACCATCGGGACCATGGGCCTGCCCGAGTAAGCGGACGGGGCGCTCAGTCCCCTGACGATCCCGCCCGTTTCGCGGGCCTGCTGAAAGGCGGCCCGATCCGCGATGGAGCGGCCGAGGGACTGCGGAGCGGTGGAGCATCGGACGATGCCGTCGGCGTCGGCGATGGTGAGCACGAGGTGGCGTGGAAGGTGCGCGCCCAGATGCGCCATGACGTTCGGGCACCGGGCCGGGTCCAGCGCCGCGACACCCGTGTCGACCAGCCAGTTGAGCATCTGGCCCGCCTCTCCGAACACGTGGCGTTGCTCGTCCTCGATGTTGGCAAGCCAGCGCTTGGCCTCGTCGCGGAGTTCGGCCTGCCGGACCGCCCTGGCCGCGAGTTCATTGTAGAAGATGACGACGAACAGGGGGATCGCGATGAGGAGCAGCAGGAGCGGCGCCCGTGTCGAAGCCTTGCCCGTCATCCCTGCCATGCGGAGGTGCTCGCGTATCGTCACCGCGGCTGGCCGCCTGCCGTGCTGGCGCGGGAGGGCGCGCCGGCACCGGGGGAGGTCCTGCGGTCCACGAGGTCGCCGTCGTCAATCTCGGCGATGCCGGCGTCGCGGATGAGTCGCAGCAGCAGGCCGCGCACGGTCAGGCCCTCCTGCTCCGCGCGCAGGCGCACGGCGCGCCGGATGTGACCCGGCACCATCGCCGACAATTGAACGTCGCGCGATTTGCCGCGGGCGTCGGTCGGCGTCGGTCGATCGTGACGCATGAAGGTACCCTAGTTCCAGACTTCCCGATGTCTGGCGAAGGTACTCCTCTCGGGGATGGTCATCGACCGCTCAAAAGAACATATGGCCTGCTTCAGGTAGAGGTGCCGGCAATGTTCGCGTGATGTCCGACGGCCTCAAGGGGGCATCTGCGACCAAAATGGGCGCAGCGTGGCAGGCAACTATTCTGCTGCACAAGACAGGCACGGCTCTTGTGCCGGTTCGTGAATGGACCACCCCCCTTTTCCCGCCGTCTTGGCACGATACATCGCGGCGTCCGCCAGGCGCAGGGCACAGGCCACATCGTCACATTCGTCGTCGGTGAGCGCAATTCCGATGCTGCACCCCACGCCAAGATCCAACTCGCGAACCTCCCTGATGATGCGGGCGGCGACGCCGGTGGCGACGGCCCGGACATCGGGGCTATGCCCGGACAGGCAGATGACGAACTCATCGCCACCAAGCCGGCCGAGCAGATCGCCGTCCCGGGTGGACTGGCGCATGATCTCGGCAACCATCCTCAGGACCTTGTCGCCTTGCTCGTGGCCGTGCCGATCGTTGACGCCTTTGAAGCCGTCCAAGTCGATGTAGAGAAAGGCGAGGCTGGCCCCCTTTTTCTTGGCGCTCCGACGCAGTTCCTCCGCCAGTTCCAGGAACAGCCCTCGGGCGGGCAGACCGGTCAGGGTGTCGCGCCGGGCCTGATGGAGTTCGGCATCAAGTAGCCGTGCGGCGCCTTCGGCTTCGAGCGCGCGTTTTTGGACATGGTGTTCGCGGCGGATCATGCCGGCTCCCCATAGGAGCAGGAACAGGACGAGGATCGTGGTCAGGATCACTTCGGCAATGAACCAGAGGGAGCGGGAGCGCCAAGCGGCAAAGACCGATCCGCTGTCGATCCCGGTATCGACGACCAGGTTCAGATCGGGAATGAACCGGTAGGCCGCGAGCCGCTCCTTGCCGTCCAGCACGGATTGTGCCCAGTAGGTTCCAATGGGGGAGCGTGGGATTTGCTCCTGGAAGAGCGGTCCGTTCCGGTTGTTCTTACCGAGGTGGCTGTCGAGGTCCGGGCTGCGGGCAACGATTTCGCCGTCGGTGCGGAAGACGGTCACGGTGGTCTCCAGCCCGAAGGACATCAGGGCATAGAAGTTGACCAGCCATTCCGTCTTCATAGCGGTGCTTGCGACGCCGATGATCTCGCCGGTCCAGTCGCGGATTGGCCGCGCGATGATGAAGATGATGCGGTTGTCCAAGCGGCTGCGCAGAGCCGGGCTGACCACGAAGTCGGCGCCCGCCATCACCTCTTTGAAATAGGGGCGATCGGCAATGTTGAATGGCCGCTCCTGCTGCCGTCCGGTCCCGACCACGGCATTTCCCTTGGTGTCGAACAGCCATAAGGTTTCGCCGCCGTCGACATTCGCGAGCGCATCCCGCAGTCGATACCAGTAGGGGTTGGTCCGCACGGCCTCCAGGCTGCCGGCATCGTCGACGACCGCGGTGGCTTGGCGCAAGCCGATGTCCGCACCTTTGGTCGTGTGTTGAACGTGGGATTCGACGACCTTGGCCATATCGGCGACAAGCGCCTCCATCTGGGCGATGGTGGCCTGCCGGTCCCGCATGACGACGTGGGCCGTCATGCCGATGACGACGATCAGGGCCGATGCGGCGGCGACCAGGGCACTGTGGTGTCGGGACATGGATACTCCCCCGCAACTGCGAAGCGCTAAAATATTCGGCAGACCTGCAAATGACATACCAGAGCATATGGCTTGGAAACGTATGGGGCGCCCTTGATAGGAACTGGAAAGAATCGCACGTTGCATCGCAAAAGTGGAGGGGCTGAGCAGAATGCCGCTGCTACGGACAGGAGAGAAGCCCGGATTCGCGTGACCCACCCCTTGCCTTCGGTTGTGCAGGGTGTGAAACGGCACGGGATTTCAACGCCGATCGGCACAGTAAGCTGTTAAGTACCAGATCCCTTGGGGTTCCATCTGCGTGCTGTTTCGCACTTCTTGCGCCGTCAGCGGTGGCATGGCGCGAAGCCTAACGGAACCGAACGGTTAACGTGCAAGTTCGACTCGGTTCCGTCCGGCCCGTTTGGCGGTATACAATGCGGCATCAGCTCTTGAGATCGCCGCATCGAGACCATCGGTTCCGATCCCGGAGATCCCGATGCTGGCCGTGACGCGAAATGTAATGCCATCGTGATTGATGTTGGTCGTCTCAATCGCCGTACGAACGCGATCAGCGATGGTGACTGCGACGTAGGGATTGGGCTCCGGCAACAGCACAGCGAACTCTTCGCCGCCGAACCGACTGAGCAAATCATTTGGACGTAGGGATGTCTCGCAGACGCTGACAAAACGCTGCAATGCCACATCGCCACCTGCATGGCCCCAAGTGTCGTTGACCGACTTGAAGTGGTCAATGTCCAACAACAAGATCGACAGCGATCGCTGATGCCGTTCAGCGTCGTTGAGAGCGACTCGCGCACGCTCCAGTGTCAATCGGCTTCCAAAAACCAGCCAGCATCGGCGTCCAATATCCAGCCACGCCTGAGGTTGCAGAACCCGTTGTCCAGGGTGTCC
>NZ_LGQU01000100.1:0-42024 GCF_003115935.1 Azospirillum sp. TSH20 | reverse complement strand
CCCCGCTCTCAGCGGACCTACGGTCCGCCTGCCGCGTCAGCACAAAGCATAGCTTTGTGCGAGAGCTGGGCGGGGGAGGGACTGCCGCTGAACGCCGGCAAAGCTCCTGTCCCCCTCCCCCGCCCAGCGCGGGAGGGTCGGGGTGGGGGCAAGTGCGGCCCGCTCAAACCGCAATCCGCATGATCTCCTGGTACGCCTGGACCATCTTGTCGCGGATGGCGACGACGCTCTGCACCGTCATCTCCGCCGCCAGGACCGAGCGCACGACGTCCTGCGCGCTGGCCTTGCCCGACACGGCGGCGAGCGACACCCGCTCGCTCTCCTTCAGCGTGTCGACCGCCTGCGAGATCGACTTGTCGAGGAAACCGCCGAAGTCGCTTTCGGCGCTCGCCGCCACCGCGTCGGTCTGGCCGGCGGCGGACAGCGGCGATGTCGCGGCCTGGGTTTCGGCAAGGCCACCGACGTTGGCGCTGCGGTTGGCGGCGTAGGCGGCGGCGACGCGGCCGACGGACATCTCGATCATGGGACGGCTCCTCAGCTGCGCAGCAGGTCGACGACGCGGTTCATCATCGCGCGCGACTGTTCGATGACGTTCATGCTGGCCTCGAAGGCGCGGCCGGCTTCGCGCATGTCCATCATCTCGATCAGCGGCTGGACGTTGGGCTTCTTGACATAGCCCTTGTCGTCGGCCGCCGGGTGCGAGGGGTCGTAGGCGAGCTGGAAGTCGCTGCGGTCGCGGCCGATCTGCTTGACCTGCACCAGTTCCGCGCCGACGCCGCGATCCATCACGCTGTCGAAGGACACCGTCTTGCGGCGATAGGGGTCGCCGCCCTTGGTCGTGGCGGTGGAATCGGCGTTGGCAAGGTTTTCCGCCACCACGCGCAGGCGGGTCGATTGCGCCTGAAGCCCGGCACCGGCGATCTTCAGCGTGGCGCCGAGAACATCGTTCATCATCGCTCGTCTCCGTCCTAAAAGGCCGTCAGCTATTTCTCCAGGCCATGCGCAGCATCTGCACATTGCGCTGGAACAGGCTGGTGGTCAGCGCGAAGGCGTCGCGGGTCTCGCTGCCCTTGATCATCTCCTGGTCCAGCGACACCGCGTTGCCGCTGGGGGTCGATTCCCACAAACCCGCCTTGCCTTCCTCGCGGTAGGGCGTGGCGGCGCGGCTGCCGACCAGATGCAGGCCGGAGGTACGGGCGGTCTCCACCGGGCGGATGCCCTCCATGACGCTGTCGAAGGATTTCAGGTCGCGCGCCTGGTAGTCGGGCGTGTTGGCGTTCACGACATTCTCGGCGATCAGCTTCTGCCGCTGCGCCAGATAGTCGAGGCGCGTACCGGCAAGCTGGAATAAACCGATTTTACTCAAATCCATTGCGACCTCGTTCCACCACATCTCACCGGAACACGAGGCGGACGATGAGGCCGCCCGTTTAAAACCGGATTTAAATTCGCTGCTCTAGGCTGTGCCCATCGACAGGCATGATGGAGACAGCGCCGATGCCGGCACTCGCCACCCTGGCGGCGGAACTCGACCGGCTGCCGACGCGCCAGTGGCGCGGGGAAATCCGCTCCGCCGCCGGCATGACGCTGGAGGTCGACGGGCTGCAGCGCGTGCTGTCGGTCGGCGACAAATGCCATGCGGAAACCCTGCGCGACGGGCGCGTGCTGTGCGAGACCATCGGCTTCCGCAACGGCCGCTCTCTGCTGATGGCTTTCGACAATCTGGATGGGGTGGCGGAGGGCTGCGCCGCCGTCACCGACGACACCGCCTTCATGCTGCGCCCCGGTCCGGGATGGCTCGGCCGGGTGGTGAACGCGCTGGGCGAGCCCATCGACGGCAAGGGTCCGTTGGTGAATGGCGAGCATCCGCGATCCTTGCGCCAGCCGCCGCCGGCCGCCTGTGCCCGGCGGCGGGTGGGGGCGCGGCTGGACAGCGGCATCCGGGTGATCGACAGCTTCGTCCCGCTGTGCCGTGGGCAGCGGCTGGGCGTCTTCGCCGGGTCGGGCGTCGGCAAATCGACCCTGCTGGCGATGGCCGCCCGCCATGCCGAGGCCGACGCCATCGTCATCGGCCTGATCGGCGAGCGCGGGCGCGAGGTGCGCGAATTCATCCAGGACGATCTGGGGCCGGAGGGGCTGGCGCGCTCCGTCGTCATCGTCGCCACGTCGGACGAGCCGCCGCTGATGCGCCGTCAGGCCGCGCTGCTGACCATGACGGTGGCGGAGGAGTTGCGGGATCAGGGCAAGCATGTGCTGTGCCTGATGGACAGCGTCACCCGCTTCGCCATGGCCCAGCGCGAGATCGGACTGGCCGCCGGGGAACCGCCGACCGCCAAGAGCTATCCGCCCAGCGTCTTCGCCGAGCTGCCCCGCCTGCTGGAACGGGCCGGGCCCGGGCCGGAAGGGAATGGTGAGGGCGACATCACCGCCATCTTCACCGTGCTGGTCGATGGCGACGACCATGACGAGCCCATCGCCGACGCGGTGCGCGGCATCCTCGACGGGCATCTGGTGCTGGACCGCAAAATCGCCGAGCAGGGGCGCTATCCCGCCGTCAACCTGCTGCGCAGCGTGTCGCGCACCCTGCCCGGCTGCCATGACGGGCGGGAGAACCGCATCGTCGGCCGCGCCCGCGCGCTGGCCGCCACCTATGACGGCATGAAGGAGATGATCCGGCTCGGCGCCTACAAGCGCGGCACCGATCCGGAAACCGACGCCGCCATCGACCTGCACCCGCAGCTGGAAGACTTCCTGCGCCAGGGCAAGGACGACCCCTCCCCTTCCGCCGAGAGTTTCGCGCGGCTGGAGGCTCTGCTCGCCGCCATCGGAGACCATGCATGAGCGTGAATACGAGACTGGCCGCCCAAGCCGTCACCCCGCCGACCGCCCAACGCAAATCCAATGAGCCGGAGGAAACGCTGGCCGACAGGATGAGCGTCGGGTTCGACGACCTGCTCGACGTGGTCAACCCGCTCCAGCAATTGCCGGTGGTGTCGTCGGTCTACCGCGAGGCGACGGGGGAAAGCATCTCGATCCCGGCACGGCTGGCCGGCGGATTCCTGTTCGGCGGCCTGCCCGGCCTGATCGGCAGCGCCGCGATGGTGGCGTTCGAGGAGATCACCGGCGACAGCGTGTTGGGCCATATCGGCAGTTTGCTGGAGGATGGGACAGAGACGGCGGCGGAGGGTGCGCCGGCCGGGACGCTGCCCTGGATGGCCGGCGGCGGGAATGGCGGCGATCCCGCCCTGCCCTCCCCCCAATCGCTGGCGGAAGCGCTGCGGCGCAAGTCCGGTGCGGCGACGGAAACAGACATAGTGGCGCCGGCGGGCGAACAGCCGGCGCCGCAACTGCTGGCGAAGCTCTACAGCCTGGAGGCGACGGCGAAGGCCGGCGCGACGCGCAAGGAGGGGTGACCTCATCCGGCTCCCTCTCCCGCCCCGGGAGAGGGAAGGGGCCCATGGCATCGCCATGGGAAGGGTGAGGGGTGATCCAAGAAACCATGCGGTTCGGGAGCCTTGCCCTGCCCCTCACCCTCCCCACGCCTGCGGCGCGGGTCCCCTCCCTCTCCCGGGGCGGGAGAGGGCATTTATCGCCGGATGTGATCACCTTTAAAACATGACCAACCCGCCCTTGCGCACCACCGCCGGGCGCAGTTCAATGATCCGCACGGCTTTCCATGATGAGCGGGCTGGCGGTGGACGAAGACAACGATGACGGCATGGGTAAGGGACGGCGGCGTCTGTGGCTTCTGGTCGGCCATGGAGCGGTCGGTCTGGCCACCGCCGGGGCGTTCCTGCCCATCCTGCCCACCGTCCCCTTCCTGCTGGTCGCCGGCTGGGCCTACGCCCGCAGCAATCCCGAATTGCGGGAGCGGATGCGCAACGACCCGCGGTTCGGCCCTGCCGTGCGCGAGTGGCAGGACCGCGGCGCCATTCCGGTGAAGGCGAAGGTCATGGCGGTCGGCGGGATGTCGTCCAGCTTCGCCGTGCTTGCCCTGTCGTCGCCCGGATACCCGGTGCTCGCCGGCACCGGCGCGGTGATGGCGGCGGCCGCTGTGTATGTGGTGTCGCGTCCGCCGCCTTCGGACAGATAGGCTCCCCTCACCAGCCCAGCCACTTGCCGTATTCGTGGACGACGTCCTGGGTGATCGCCTCGCGGGAGGTGCGATCCGGCGGCAGGTACTTGTGAAGGCCGCCGCGCAGGATGACCTCCACGCGCCGTTGCCATGCCGCGCGATTGTCCTGCATCTCCGGGAAGGCGAAGGTCATCGGATGGTAGGCGCGGGCGCGGACGGAGTAGGAGAACTCCTCCTCCCCGTTGCGCAGCACGGCGATGCCGGCGCTGAAGGCGCCCGTCTCGATCTCGACGCGCCGGCCGTGCCGTTCCAGCTCCAGCGCCACGTCGCGCAACGCCGGCTGCACCGTCTCGGCGATGAAGCGGGCAACCTCCTGCCGCGCCGCCGTGCCGCCGGGGGGAAGGGAGGCCTGCGCCGCGGTCCGGCGGCCGACCATCGCGGCCAGCCGCTGCCGCCAGTCGCCGTTGATCGCCGGCTGCTGCGGGAAGGCCCCTTCGGCGGGAGCGCCGGGGCCGATGGATTCGCGGATCGTGCGCCGGTCCTGCGCCACGCTGCGCTCCTCGCGCAGGCTGACCACCAGACTGACGCACATCAGCACCATGACCACCACGAAGGGCAGCGCGGTGGTGACCGCCGCCGTCTGCAACGCCTGCAATCCGCCGACCAGCAGCAGGATGGCGGCGACGACGCCGGACAGCACCGCCCAGAAGATGCGGGTGGCGATGGGCGGATCCTGGTTGCCGCCGGAGCCGATGATGTCGATGACCAGCGCGCCGGAATCGGCCGAGGTGACGAAGAAGGTGATGACCATCAGCGTGCCGATGGCGGAGGTGATCGTGCTCAGGGGCAGGCGGTCCAGCATGACGAACAGTGCGGTGGGCACGCTGTCGGCCACCGCCTTGGCCATGCCGCCGCCTTCGAACATCTCGATGTGGATGGCGGTTTCGCCGAACACGGTGAACCAGACGAAGGTCAGGGCGACCGGCGCGAACAGCACGCCGCCGATGAATTCGCGGATGGTGCGGCCGCGCGACACCCGCGCGATGAACATGCCGACGAAGGGCGCCCAGGAAATCCACCACCCCCAGTAGAACATGGTCCAGCTCGCCTGCCATTCGGCGCCGGAATAGGGCAGCGTGCGGAAGCTGGTGAAGGGAAGCGTCCACAGATAGCGGCCGATATTCTCGACCAAAGTGGACAACAGGAAGACCGTCGGGCCGAGCAGGAAGACGAAGGCCAGCAGCAGAAGCCCGGCCAGCATGTTCAGTTCGCTCAGGCGGCGGATGCCCTTGCCGACGCCGCTGACGGCGGATGCGGTTGCGATCGCGGTGATGACGGCGATCAGCACCATCTGCTGCACCGTGCCGACGCTGAGCAATCCCAGATACTCAAGCCCCGCGTTGATCTGCATGACGCCGAGGCCAAGCGAGGTGGCGATGCCGAACAGCGTGCCGAAGATGGCGACGATGTCGACGATATGGCCGGGCCAGCCGCGGATGCGGTCGCCGAGCAGGGGGTAGAGCGCCGAGCGGATCGTCAGCGGCAGATCGTGGCGATAGGCGAAATAACCCAAAGCCAGCCCGACGACGATGTAGATGCCCCAGGCATGCAGGCCCCAATGCAGGAAGGCCAGATTCATCGCCTCGCGCGCGGCGTCCGGCGTTCCGCCTTCGCCGACGCGCGGGTTGGAGAAATGCAGCATCGGCTCGGCGACGCCGTAGAACAGCAGGCCGATGCCCATACCGGCGCTGAACAGCATGGCGAACCATGTGGGATAGCTGAATTCCGGCTCGTCATCGTCCTTGCCGAGCTTGATCGCGCTGTAGGGGCTGATGAAGAGCCACAGGGCGAACAGCAGGAATCCGGCGACGGTCAGGACATAGAACCAGCCGAAATTCCCGACGATGGCGGCCTGCACCGCCGAAACTTGGGCGCCGAACGGTTCGGTGAACAATGCCGCCACCGCGACGAAAAGAAGAATTATCCCTCCGGCTGTAAAAGAAACGGTTTTGTTGATCCCATGCATATTGGCACTCCGAAACAAACCCGCCCAAGCGTAAGCGTGTCGAGACGCTGACAGCACAACGACGCGGGTGAGTGAATGTTGCGAGCTTACCAGGAAAAGCCAGTGATCGGCATCCGTACGCAAACTGCTCGCATCGCGCGAATATCGTATTCGCACAAATCGAAGCGCGGGATCATACATATTTTCCGGGCGCCGTCAAACATCTTGACCTGAGCCATGAGATCATTTTGCGCCGACAATCTCTCAGTAACTGCCCTCTTTCTTATTATAGGCGCCTCAATATGAAGAAATAAACGGTCGTTTGTGCAGAACCTTCTCTCTATTCGCAAAGTCCTGCTGATCAATACAGAGATTTTCACTCCGTAATCCAGGGTGCGGACAAAGAAAAAGGGCCGCCGTTTCCGGCAGCCCTTTCCCTTCCGTCCTCAATCCGCCGGTCAGGCGGCGACGCGGTCCTGCCCCGGATGAGCCATGCGGGCCAGCGCCGCCGGCTCGATGGCCACCCGCAGATGGGCGTGGCTGTCGTCGTCGCGGCGGCCGACCACTTCGCCATGGGCATAGAGCCAGGCGAGAGTCGCGCCGTCGCCATGCGCGACATCCAGTTCCACCAGCTCGCGGCCGGCAGTCATCCGGTCGTCGAGAATGCGGAACAGCGCGTCCAGCCTCCCGCCGGTCGCGGCGGACACCGCGCAGGCGTTGCCGGTCCGCCCGGCGCGGGCGAGCACGGCGTCAAGCTCCGCCCCGTCCAGCAGGTCGATCTTGTTGGCGACCTCGACCACGCGCGGGTCACGCTCCGGATCGATGCCGAGATCGGTCAGGATCGCCTCCACGTCGGCCTTCTGGGCCTCGGTGTCGGGGTGGGCGATGTCGCGGACATGCAGGATGATGTCGGCCGACTGCACCTCCTCCAACGTGGCGCGGAAGGCAGCGACCAGATGGGTCGGCAGGTCGGAGATGAAACCGACCGTGTCGGACAGGATCACCTTGCGCCCGGACGGCAGCACCACCTGACGCATGGTCGGGTCGAGCGTGGCGAACAGCAAGTCCTTCGCGAACACCTCGGCGCCGGCCATCCGGTTGAACAGGGTGGACTTGCCGGCGTTGGTGTAGCCGACCAGCGCCACCACCGGATACGGCACCTTGGCGCGCGCCTTGCGGTGCAGGCCGCGGGTGCGGCGGACGTCGTCCAGTTCCCGCTTGATCTTGACGATGCGGTTGCCGATCAGGCGGCGGTCAAGCTCCAGCTGCGATTCACCGGGGCCGCCGAGGAAGCCGAAGCCGCCGCGCTGGCGTTCCAAGTGGGTCCAGGACCGCACCAGCCGCGACTTTTGGTAGCTCAGCGACGCCAGTTCGACCTGAAGCTGGCCTTCATGGGTGCGGGCGCGGGCGCCGAAGATCTCGAGGATCAGGCCGGTGCGGTCGATGACCTTGGCGCCGAACGCCCTCTCCAGGTTGCGCTGCTGCACCGGGGTCAGGGCATGGTCGACGATGACGAGGTCGATGGCCTCGTCCGCCTCGCGCGCGTCTTCGATCAGCTTGGCATACTGCTCGATGGCGCCGCCGCCCAGCAGGGTGGCCGGGCGCGGCTGGTTGACCTTGACGACAGCGGCCTGCGCCACGTCGAGGTCGATGGCCGCGGCAAGGCCGACCGCTTCCTCCAGCGAGGCGTCGGGGCTGCGGTCGGTTTCGGCCCCGCGCAGGACCGGGTGGAGAACAAGGGCGCGGCCCAAAGCGGACCGCGGAGTGTCGGTGGTTTTCAAATCGGTGGTCTGATGCGTGCCCATGAGGCTCCTTTGTCCGCCCCGACGCCGGATGCGTGGGGGCATGCGCGCATCCCTCGCGGATGCGAAGCTCGAAATTTGGGAAGAAAGGGTCCTCTCCGACCCCACCGGCGGCGCCACGGCACGGGGGAGGGTCGCGGCGGCCTGCGCGTCACGGGGTCGGAGAGGAGAGCGTCGGCACACCCGAGGCGGGAGGCCGAACCGGGGAACTTAGATCAAGGGAAGTCACCGAAGTTGCCGCGCCGGCCGGGAAGGCGGCCTCGTGACGCGGGGGTCGTACGGGGATAGATGTGGACTTGGGCGCTTGGAACAAGGGCGTGCGAAGGATTTTTTGGGGAAGTTTGGCGGTATGCGCCCTCTCCCGCCCCGGTAGAGGGAATATCTGGCATTCTCTCTCACGGACCTGCGCTGTTGCGCAACACCTGTTTGATGGTCATGATTTGGGCCAGCTCCCGACAGGAATTGCCGCAGATCGGCAATCGGACGTATAATGTTCATATTACGCAAATCGCGTGTTTGCATAAAGTTGCTCAAGAGTATTTAAATAAATTCTGAAAATAAATAACACTATATCTCAAGAATACACGAAATCGCTTCTCATTTTTTAAACAAGAAACCTTCTCTACAGTCTACTGCTATAACGTATTATACAGCAGATTGAGGCCGGCGGTTTTCCAAAACAGTGTTACTACCACGCCAAAATATTTTATTCTCGCGGATTTCGACTCCGCCATCAAAGGTGTGACGATATCATCAAAGATGATTTTTAGACTTGCGCGCAATGTTCTTTACAAGCTAATCAGAGAGCCGCCTTTGGTGGTATAAGCTTATAGGAGCATATTTGCAAAATGAACAATCAGAAGTTCCAGGCAGTGTTAGCAAATGCAGGCAGCTGGGCTAGTGTAATCGGCCTATTCATCGTATTACTACAACTAGGTACCCCAGAAAATGATGTGCAAATGAAATTATGGCGAGTAATTTTCGCCGCCATAATGATGGTGTCCTGCATTTCTGTAATACTTGTTGCGTATTACAGAATATCTTTCACCTTGCAAAAGCCAATTAGTTCAGAAAAAAAGGTGACGTTTGCGACACTACAATCGGCATTTTATCTGATTTTGTTCGCGATTTTTGCCGACGGATTTTTTGCGGCTATGTATTGGAGGTGGTGGATGGGTGATTTGATATATAAAATTCGTCATGTAATACTTTAGAAAAGCTCGGAGCCGAAACAGGTACATTAAGGTTCTATCCGGAGTTTTTGTACACTGAGCTCGTTCTGCACAACTTTTAGCGCGAATAGAAGCTGGACTGAAATTGGGAGAAATCAACTATATCAGCGCTTCCGCTCAGGGTATTGATAGACGCTCGTAGCGAGACAATTGGGCGCTTCATCCAACGATCGCCGATACACCGGGGCTCAAGCGAGAGAACGGGCAGCGGCGCGCCCAAGAAGCAGGGGCGCCCCCTTACCGGCCCATGTTGTTGCGCGACGCCTGTTCGATGGTCTTGATGTGGGCCAGCCCAGGGAGGATTTCCGAGCGGATGAACTCCAGCCGGCGCACCGGGCCGCCGCCGCGGGCGAAGCGGTGCTTCCACAGATTCATCTTCACCGCCAAGCCGCACAGCACGCCGCCGATGGTCAGGTGGTGGGTGACGATCAGGTCGCGGATGCTGCGGAAGCTCTCCGGGTTGATGTCGCGCCAGAAATCGCGGGAGCGGTTGTCGAAGCTCTCGAACCGCCCGGTGATCGAGGTGGCGATATCGGTCAGGTCGTGGCCGATCTCGTCCAGCATGCGGCGCTGGCGGACATCGCGCCGCACCTCGCTGACCTGGAACAGCTCGGCCATCCAGCCGAGGAAGCCCTGCACGTCGGGAACGATGTCGTCCAGGCAGCGCTTGAAATAGGCCAGCGACAGGAAGATGTCGGCATATTCCTCCAGGAAGGCCGGGATCTCCTGCAAGGGGATGTCGAGACGGTCGGCGGTCATCTGCAGCCGGCGCCGCGCCTCCTCCAGGTCGGGTTGGGCGAACAGGCGGACCAGCTCGTCCATGCTGGCGATGTCCGCCCCCTGCACGCCATAGACATGCTCCACCAGCGGCCGGGTGAAGACGCGCATGTAGCTGGTCAGCTCCGCCCGCTTGGCGGCCGACAGGCGCAGCGCGTCCGCCCCCTCCACGTCGATGTTCAGGCGGCGAAGCTCAAGCCGCAGACTGTAGACGTCGAAGCTGGCGGCCTCGCCGATCCGGACGATCTTGCGCAGGTCGCGGCGAAGCTCCGGGCCGTCGATGCCGAAGCATTTCGATAATTGGTCGAGGCCGATCTGGCCGCTGCCGGTCTGGGCGTCGTTGAACAGCTCCGCCACCGTCTCCAGCCGGACATTCTTGATCAGCCGCGCCCGGCGCAGTCCCGGCGTTTCCAGCGGCAGGATCGACAGGGGCAGGATGTGCAGGGCGTCGCGCCCGTCATCCTCCTCCGCCGTCGAGGCCCCGCGCAAATGCACGGCGGCGGCTCCGGTGGTGGCGGGCGGGCGGATGCGGTCGCGGCGATTGCGGTCTTGTAAATCGCCGGACCTGCGGTCTTGTAGGTCGCCGGACCTGCGGTCCTGGGGGGTGCCGGCTGGCGACTGCACGGCTGGACTCCTCCCGCTTGGCCGAGCCCCGCGGCCTGTCAGAAGCGCGGGAACCTCATCAGCGTCATGGTGATGGACGGATCGATGGAGATGACCGAGGCCCGGCCATTGCGGGAGATCGGGCCGATCGACGGCATGGCGGCGGTCGCGGTGGCGCCGCCATTCTGCATGTCGTACATCGCGGCGAAGCGGTCGAGGAACTTGGCGACCTTCTCCGGGCTCTTCAGGTCGGCGATGTCCATGCGCTTTTCCAGCAGCGCCTTCTGCTTGTCGACGTCCAGCAGCGCCGTCTGGTCCGGCAGCCCCAGCGTGGTGTAGACCACCTTGCGCAGGGCATTGTCGGCCATCACCTGGTACCAGTTGGAGATGTTCGACGACCGCCGCTGGAAATAGAGGCCGAGGCGCACCGCCGGGTTCCTGTCCTCAGACTCGACCTCCAGCGTCACGTTGACGTAGCGGTCGATGATCGCCTGGACGACGGCCGGCTGCTTCAGGTTGTCGCCGCCGTTTTCGGCGAAGCCCAGCACGGTCGCCATCTCGCGGAACTTGGTGTCGCTCATCCGGTTGGCGGTGGAATACTGGTCGCTCACCCCCTCTTCCAGAACCTTGCGGATCAGGCCGCGCGACTTTGCCTGACTGCCCAGGTCGAAGGCGTCCAGGACGAAGCGATAGAGCTTGTCGTCCTTCATGAAGTCTTCGGTGCTGGTGATCTTGCCGATGTTGTCCTGGAAATAGGAGATGGCGCGCTGCACCGCCGGGCGGCTGCGCACCGCCTGTTCGTAGCGGTCGTGGTTCTTGCTGACCATGCGCAGATCGACCAGCGTCGTCATGGCCTTAGCTCCCCGCGTGGTGGCCGATGCCGTCCGTCTGGATGGAAGGGGCCTGGATGGCAGGGGTCTGGATGGACGGCGCCGGAGCGGAGGGGGTCGGCGACAGCAGCGTGCCTTCATACTCCATCACCGGACGCAGGGCGGACAGCGCCTTGTAATAGTCGCGCTCGCCGATATGGCCCATGGCGCGGGCGATGCGGTCCTGGATGTCCGGACGGGTGAAGGTGGTGTAGAGCTGCGCCATCATCTCCGCCGCTGCACCGCTGCCGCTGGCGGCGATGGTGGGGTCGAGCAGCATGCTCTGGATCAGGAAATAGGCGCGGCGCACCGGGGTCACCGCATCCTCTTCCTGCAGGATGTCGCTGCCGCGGATGATCTGGGCGAAATTGGAGATGGTCAGGGTGTAGCGGCGGTTCTCGTTCTGCACGACGCAGCCGTTGATGACCACCCGCTCGCACGGCTTCAGGCGCAGCTTAAGTGCCATAGGACAGATCCTCCGTCGCCAGTTCCAGCGCGGGCTGCGCGGTGGCCTGTGCCGCCCCTTGCAGGCCCTGCATCACCGAGCGGTTGATGTGGAGCAGCAGGTCGATGCCGCCCTCGCCGCGCAGCACCCGCTGGGTGTTGCGGTTCACCGCGAAGGACAGCGAGACCAGACCGGCGCGCAACGCCTCCGGCAGGGCGTTGCCGTCCTCCAGCAGGTCGGCGCGTAGCGCGTTCCACAGCTCCAGGTTCCGCCACAGCGCGTCCTTCAGCGCGGCGGAGCGCCAGTCGGCGTCGCGGTTGTTCTCCAG
Source organism: Azospirillum sp. TSH20 (assembly GCF_003115935.1). Classification (NCBI taxonomy): domain Bacteria; kingdom Pseudomonadati; phylum Pseudomonadota; class Alphaproteobacteria; order Rhodospirillales; family Azospirillaceae; genus Azospirillum; species Azospirillum sp. TSH20. The sequence goes on along the minus strand of NZ_LGQU01000100.1, from coordinate 29,888 downwards.
CGCCAGGGTGATCCGCAGGAACACCCGGTACTCGATCTTTCGCGGATCGTCGCACTCGGCGATGGTCTGGTGGTAGGCGGCGATGCTCATGGGCGCACCCCTGCGGTGGGGTCCTTGGCGGCGGGATGCCGGACCGGTTGCGGTGGGTCTTTTTGAGGACAGGCGAATGGCCGGCCGTCGGCGATGCCCGCTCCGCTCCTGCTGCGGGCAGTGTGAACGGGCATGGCCGACGGGGCGGCGCCATCGTCCAGGGGATTGGACAATGACGCCGCCCATCAGGGATTTAGCGGAACAGCGACAGGATGTTCTGCGGACCCTGGTTGGCGATCGACAGAGCCTGGATGGCGAGCTGCTGCTGGACCTGGAGGGCCTGCAGGCGGCTCGATTCCTCGTTCATGTCGGCGTCGACCAGGGCGCCGATGCCCTTGTTCATCGAGTCGGTCAGCTTCGACACGAAGTCGTTCTGCACCGACACGCGGTTCTCGATCGAGCCGATGACCGACGCCTTGCCGATGGCGCTGTCGAGCAGCTTGTTGATGACTTCCAGCGACTTCTTGGAGTTGTTGACCACGTCGATCTGGGTCAGATCGGCCAGGCCGCCGAAGGCGTCGCTCTCCTTCGAGCCGACCCACAGGCCGGACACCTGGGCGGTGAAGTTGCCGTCGGTGTTCTTGTCCTGGTCGGTGAAGGTCAGCGTGTCGCCGGTGAAGGCGACCTGGAAGTCACCGCCGGCGGCGGTCAGGGCCGTGTTCACCGCCGTGGCGATGTTGCCCTGGGTGGTCGCCAGATCGGTGTCGTAGGTCTGGGCCGACAGGTCGACCGTCACATCGGCCTTGGTGCCGTCCTCCTTGGTCACGGTCAGCGTCAGGCTGCCGAGGCCGAGATTCTGGCCGTCGATGAAGGTGTCGCCGGGGGCGCCGAGCTTGATGTCGACCTTGGCCTTGGTGGCGTTGGTCGAATCGACCTGCTGCTCGATGGTGGCCTTGCCGACGATCGATTCCACGCGCATGTCCTGGCGCTGGAATTCGATGTAGCTCGGATCGACGCTGCCGTCGCTGCGGCTCAGCGACGCCAGGATGGCGACGTTCTTGTCCTTGGCCGTGCCGTCGTTGGAGTAGGCGACGCGCAGCAGGTTGTCGCCGTTGAAGGAGGCGTCGGCGGCGGCGCCCTTGATCAGCTTCACCAGCTGGTCGACGTCGTTCTGGATCAGCGACTTGTCGACGCCGTTGGTCTGGCCGGCGATGACGCGGGCCTTCAGCGTCTGCAGGTTCTCGACGATGTTCTTGGAGGCCACCGACGCGGTGTTGGTGGTGCCGGACCCCAGCTCCAGCGATTCCTTGACCGCCTTGAAGCCGGCGACGTCGGCCTTCATGGTGGTGGCGATCGACCAGTAGGCGGCGTTGTCCTTGGCGTTGTTCACCTTCAGGCCGGTCGAGATGCGGTCCTGCGTGGTCTCCAGATCCCCGGTCACGCGACGCAGGGTCTGCAGCGCGGTCATGGCGGAGGTGTTCGTCATAATCGAGGCCATGGGTATCTCCATTCGCGAGATGCATGGCGCCTTTCTGACGCCGGGGCCATTCGCGCCGGCCTTCCCGATCCAGTGTGCGGGGGCGCGAGCGGCAAATTCGAGGATGACCGAGCCGGTTTAAGCCGGAGTAAAAAATCGCACGTGTTCGGGACGGACGGGGTGGTCGGCGCCGCTCAACGGCCGATGGCGCGGGTGGCGGCGGGGGCGGCGCTGCGCGGCACCACCGGCGGAATGAAGGGCACGCGGGGGCCGGCCAGCCCGCCGGCGCTCGACCAGCGGTCCAGCATCAGCTGGGCGCGGTCGGGAGCGACATGGTCGGGCGGCGCCTCGAACTTGTAGCCGCGGCCATAGACCGTCTCGATGTACCGGCCGCCGCCGGTCGCCGTGTCGATCTTCTTGCGCAGCTTGCAGATATAGACGTCGATCACCTTGTCGAGCGGGTCGGAGCCGGACAGGCCGTAGACCTCCTCGTAGATGTGTTCCTTCGACACCACGCGGCGGTGGTTGAGGGCCAGCACCGACAGGATCGCGTGCTCCCGCTGGCTGAGGCGCAGGCGCTCGCCGTCCACCTCCGGGTCGCGGCCGTCGAGGAAGACGGTCAGGCGGCCGACCGTCACCGCGTTGCTGGTCAGCCCGTAGGAACGGCGGCGGATCGCCTCCAGCCGGGCGCGGATCTCGGTGCTGACCACCGGCTTCACCAGCACATCGTCCGCCCCGGCCCGCAGGATGCCGGCGGTGGTGTTGGCGCAGCGGCGTTCGATCAGGCAGATGATCGCGGCGGTCACGTTGCGGGCGCGGAGCATGGCAACGCAGGCCTCGGTATCGCCGACGTCGCCGATGATGATCGCGTCATGTCCGATGTCGATGGAGCCATGCCCGCCCACCAGATCGCGCAGGCCATTCAGGTCTAAACGGTCATGGTTAACCTTGCACAGGGCGAGTTGCTTACCGATGGCGTCGGCGATCAGATCGGCTGGCTCAATCAGCAAAGCCTGCATTGGATTCTCCATTGTCGAGCAAGCGCAGATAAAGCATTGATTTTTACGCAATTGCGTTGATGTCACATGCTTATCACAGCCCCAAAAGAACCCATCGAAAGGCTATGTGTCAACACTTTGGGGTAGCCGAGTTGATATAGGACATTCGAGCGTTTTACCCCGTTTTAATATTTTCGTTTGGATAAACACTGGATAAATTTTTATGTAACACGGGTTTTACTTTGGAATTTGGCACGACTTTATAATGATCATCACAAGCAACCAGCACTCATCTCGCCAGCCATGGTTAACGACAGTAATCGGGTGGAAAACCACTCCTCATGAATATGAACGCTGGTTTAACCCTGATGCCCTAGCGTCGCCGGGCATCCGCGTTCGAGGAGGTTCCATGTCCGGAACGAAGGCACCCGTCTTGCCGGCGGCGGTCGCCGCTGCTTGCCTGTCCGTGCTGGCGGGCTGTGCGCAATTGTCGCAGGCGCCCGACAGCGATTACCGCCAAGCCCTTGAAAAAGCGCTCACCGCCGGTCAATGCGACGGCGATGCGGTGCGCGACATGTGGTCGGCCTATGGACGGTGGTACGCGGTGGCGTCGTCGATCGCCGGCCATCCGAAGACCGACGAGGCCGTGGCCCTGCTGCGCCAGGGCGACCAATTCCGGATCCTGAACTGCACGGAGGTGGCGCGCGCGTCCTACCGGACGCTGATCCACCGCTTCCCCGAGGACGGATATGCCGCGATGCGCGAGGCCGCGCGTGACTCGCTGCGGACGCTGCCGCCGCCGCTACCCGCTCCGGGCGGGCCGACCCAGATCAGGCCGGTCGGGGAGATTTGAGGGGTAAATCGCCCTCTCCCGGGGCGGGAGAGGGAGCCTTTTCACAGCGCCAGATCGGACGACAGAGGGCGGTCCAGCCCCAGCCAGGCGTCGGCCAGCGGGCCGACGGTCAGCGCGCCGTCCAGCCGGCAGTCGGTCAGGGCGGCGCGGAAGGTCTCGTGAAGGTCGGCCAGGGCGGAGGACGGCAATCCCGCCGCCAGACGCAGGGTCACGTCCAGCCGGCGGCCGGCGAGCGTCGCCATCAGTTGCACCGGACCCAACCGCTGCGGCCGGGCCTGCAGCACCAGGGTGATGCGGTCGGACAGGCCGTCTTCGATGCCGACGGCGCACAGCAGGCTGTCGTCGCTGTCCAGAAGCGGCACGCGCGACAGCCGCCACAGCCGTCCGTCCACCGGCTGGAAGCGCGAGGCCAGCGCCCGGTCGCCGTCGTCGAGCAGCAGCCCGCCGTCGAGATCCTCCAGCCGGGCCGCCGCCTCCGGTCCCAGCCAGCCGCGGCAGCCGTCCGCCGTCGCCGCCAGGAACAGGGCGAGCGCGGCACCGAAGGTCGAATCGCAGCGCGGCAGGCATCCCCGCGCCAGCGCCGCATCGGCCGGCGACAGCGAATCGAGCAGGTCGAGCAGGCGGCGCACGAGCGGTCCGGCCTCGTCGCCGTCATCCGTGACACGCGGGGCGGGTGGCGGCGTCGCGGCGAACTGCGCGGCCAGCAGCTCCGGCGGCGGCACATGCCGGGGGACGAGGTCGCGCCCAGCCATTCAGTTGATTCCCATTGCCTGCCGCTCCGCTCAATAGACGACGGTGTCGGCGTCGTCCGATTGCGGGATGATGATGGTGCCGTCGTCGGCCATCGCCTTGGCGACGCGGACGATCTCCGCCTGGGCGTCGTTGACGTCGCGCATGCGCAAGGGGCCCATGTTCTCGATCTCGTCCAGCAGGATCAGGCGGGCGCGCTCCGACAGCACCGACAGGAAATGGTCGCGCTGGGGTGCCGGCGCCCCCTTCAGCGCGATGGCGAGCTGGCCGGTGTCGCAGCGGCGGATCACCGCCTGCAACGACACGCGGTCCAGCCGCATCAGATCCTCGAAGGTGAACATCAGCTGCTTGATGCGCTGGGTCGGCTCCGGCATCACCGTTTCCAGATCGTCGAAGATCTCGGTCAGCGTCTCGCGGTCGATGCGGTTGAAGATGTCGGCCATCCGCTCCAGCGAATCGTTGCCGTGGGTGCGGGCGTAGTTCGCCATGAACTCGTTGTGCAGGATCGATTCGATGTCCAGCAGCACCTCGCGCTGCACCGATTCGATCTGGATCATGCGCTCGATCACCTCGGTGCGGATGGCGGGGGGCAGCAGGACCAGCACCTTGGCGGCATGGTCGGCGCGCATCTTGGACAGGATGACCGCCGCGGTCTGGGGATATTCGCCGGCAAGATAGCTGGCGAGCACTCCCTCGTTCACGTTGGACATCTTCTCCCACATGGTGCGGCCGGCGGGACCGCGGATCTCGCCCATGATCTCCGTCACACGGTCGGCCGGCAGGAAGCGGTTCAGCATCCGCTCCGTGCTGTCGTAGGAACCGACGACCGACCCGGCATTGGCGAAGCGTTCGGTGAAGATGCGCATCAGCGTCTCCACCAGATTGGAGGTGACGTTGCCGAGAGTCGCCATCGCCCGGCTGACGAGGCGGATTTCATCCTCGTCCAGCCGTTCCATCAGCCGCGAACCGCGCTCCTCGCCCAGCGCCAGGAAGATGACGGCGCTTTTCTCGATGCCGGTCAGGCTCTTGTAGTTCTCACGGATCTTGATCGGCGATCCCATGGCGTCACCTCAGAAGGAATAATCGGCGGAGGGGGCGGAGGGCGGGGCGGTACCGGACGCGTCGGCCGGCGGCAGGGCCAGAGCACGGTCGTGGCGGAAGGCGACCGCCATCACCGCACCGGCCACCAGCAGCAGCGGGTGCGGGATCAGCGGGTTTGGGTCGAGGGCGGACAGCAGCCCGGCGACCGAGCCGTCCTCCGGCACCGCGACGCCGCGGCGGCGGGCCAGGGCGAGAAGGCTGTCGGCGAGACTGGCGGGAGGCTCTGGGGTGACGCGCGGGTCGTCCATCCTCACACTCCGTAGGAGCGGATCAGGCTGCCGGCGATCAGGAACCAGCCGTCGGTCAGCACGAAGAAGATGATCTTGAAGGGCAGCGCGATCATCACCGGCGGCAGCATCATCATGCCCATCGCCATCAGGATCGCCGCCACCACCATGTCGATCACCAGGAAGGGCAGGAACAGCAGGAAGCCGATCTCGAAGGCACGACGCAGCTCCGACAGCAGGAAGGCCGGCATCAGCAGCCGCAGGTCGACGCTTTCCGCCGTCACCGGGCGCTCGTCCTTCTCCGGGGCGGTGGTTTCGGTCGCAGGCTTCGGCTTTGCTGTGAAGGCGGCGAAGGCGGCGAGGTCGCGTTCGCGGACGTGGGAGGCCATGAAGCCGCGGAAGGGCTCGATCATGCGCTCCAAGCCCTGTTCCTGGGTGACCTGCTCGTTCAGCAGCGGGCGCAGGCCGTCCTGCCAGGCGCTGTCGATCACCGGCCCCATGATGTGGAAGGTCAGGAACATGGCGAGGCTGACCAGCACCATGTTCGGCGGCGACTGCTGCAGGCCGAGCGCGGAGCGCAGCAGCGACAGCACGACGATGATGCGGGTGAAGCAGGTGACCATGATGAGCAGGCCGGGCGCGACGCTGAGCACCGTCAGCAGCACGATGCCCTGGACGATCCGCCCCGACAGGCTGGCGCCATCCGTCAGCGATCCCAAGGCGCCGAGGTCGAGCGGGGCCGCCGCGGCGGGGCCGGCGGCGAGAGTCGCGGCGAGGAGAAGGGCAAGGGTGCGGAGGCGCATGCGGGGGCTTTCGGGGGGTTCCCCCTCTCCCCCCCGGGGAGAGGGTCGGGGTGAGGGGGATGCATAAGTAGGATTCTCGGGAAAGGGCCGCCGCGCGTCCCCCTCACCCTAACCCTCTCCCCGGGGGGGAGAGGGGATTCTGCTCAATCGATCTCCAGCTCCGTGCGCACGATCTCGGTCAGGGTCACGCCCAGCCGCTGGTCCTCGACGATCACCACCTCGCCTCTCGCGACCAGACGGTGGTTGACCAGGACCTCGACCGGTTCGTCCACCTTGCGCTCCAGCTCCAGCACGGCGCCGCGGCCGAGCTTCAGCAGTTGCGCCACCAGCATGCTGGTGCGGCCAAGGACGACCTGAACGTCCACCGGCACGTTGTAGATCGCGTTCATCGGGCCGTCGTAAGGCTTGTCGCCAATCCTGTCCGGGGCCTTCTCAGCCTGCTTGGGATCGTCGTCGAGCATGTCGAGGTTCAAGGGAGGCATGAGGGTTCTCGCTTCGGATCGTTAAAGGTCGGTGGACAGCGCCGGTGTCAGGGCAGCGGCGGCGCGGTCGGTGAGGTCGGCGACGGCGGCCTCGATGGCGGCGGGATCGCGGCGGAGGGAGCCGGCGCCCCAGTTCGCCTCCACGGCGCCCACCGCCAGCGCCGGGTCGCCCTGGATGACGAGACGGCCATGGAAGACGCCCTGCCCGGCCAGCCGCTCTTCCAGCGGGAGGCAGAGCGAGGGGTGCAGGCGCAGGGTCAGCACGGGAGCTTGTCCGGCGGCGCGCAGGGCGTCGGCGGCGAGACGCTCCACCTCGGCACGGGCGACCTGATCGAGCAGGCGCGGCGCCATGCGGCGGACCAGCGCCAGCAGCACGACGGCGCCCTGGGCCTCCAGCCGCTCCATCAGGGCGGCATGGTCGGCGTCGAGCGCCCCCATCCGCTGCGCCAGTTGGTCGAGGGTGGCGGACAGCTCCGCCTCGATGCGGCGGGCGGCGGTGAGTTCACCCTCGCGGCGGCCCTGGGCCAGGCCCTCGGCCAAGGCGGCTTCGCGGGTTTGCTCCAGCGCCGCCCGGTGCTCGCGTTCTGACAAAGTCGGCAGGTCGAGCGGGTCGGCGATCTCCACCGCTTCCGGCTCCGCGACCGCGACGGGGACGCCGAAGCTGTGGTCGAAGCGGTAGCGCGGGTAGGCGGCCATCACGCCACCTCCTCATAGAGCCAGGACCGCAGGATATCGATGGCCTCGTCCGGATACTGGTCGACCAGCTCGCCCAGCCGGCGGATGGAGGAGGCGCGGACGCGGCCCTCGACGGTGCGCAGCTCGATCAGCTGGTCCATCGTCTCTTCGATGCCCAGTTGCGGCGCCATCGGGGCGGCGGCAAGGGCGGGGTCGGCTTCCGCGCCGTCGGGCAGCGCCGCACCGGCGGCGGCGGCGCCCGCCATGGCCGGGCCGGTCAATTGCGGCATGGCGCCGCCGGCCGGGGCGGACAGCGCCGGGGCTTCCGCCACCACCGGTTCCGGCGCCGGGAAGACGCGGCGGATCAGCGGACGCAGGCCGACCAGGATCACCAGGGCGGAGAGCACCAGCAGGATCACCCACTGGATCAGCGTCATGACGTTGCGGGTCAGCGTCTCGGCGATCTCGTCGCCCAGCGGACGGGGGGCGAGGTCGGGGGCGAGGTCGACGAATTCCAGATTGTCCACCGTCACCCGGTCGCCGCGCGCCTCGCTGAAGCCCATGGCGGAGCGGACCAGCTCGGTCAGGCGCTGAAGCTCCTCCGCCGAGCGCGGCTCGTACTGGCGGGTGCCGTCGGCGGCGGTCTTCCAGGTGCCGTTGACCAGCACGGCGACGCTGAGGCGGCGGACGTCGCCCGGCTCGATCACCGTTTCGCGGCTGACGTTGGAGATCTCGTAGTTGACCGTCTCCTCCTGCCGCTTGCTGTCGTTGGAGGATTGCGGCCCCTGCGCCTGGGCGCGGACGTCGCGCTGCGGCAGGTTCTGTTCGGCGGTGACCGGCGGTTCGCCGTTGGTGTCCTGGCTGCGGTCCTGCTCCTGCACGGTCTGGGTGGAGCGGACGACCTGGCTGTTGGGGTCGAAGGTCTGGCTGCGCACCACCTCGCGCTTGGTCTCCACCTCGGCGGCGACCTGGACACGGACATTGCCGGCGCCGAGCCGGGCGGTCAGCATCTGCTCCACCGCGCGGGCGACGCGGGTTTCCGCCGCGACGCGCAGCCCGTCGGTGCGGGCCGAGGCCAGCCCCGGCCCGTCATCCTCGGTCAGCAGAAGCTCGCCGGAGGAATCCATCACCGTCACCGCGCTGGGCTTCAGGTTGGGCACGGCGGCGGAGACGAGGTGGCGGATCGACAGGGCCTGCTTGCGGTCCATCGATCCCCGGCCGCGCATGCGCACCACCACCGACGCGGTCGGCTTGGGGGCGTTGCGCGAGAACTCCTCGCGTTCCGGCAGGACGATGTGGACGCGGGCGGCCTCGACGCCGGACAGCGTTTCGATGGTGCGGCCGAGTTCGCCCTCCATGGCGCGCAGGCGGTTGATGCGCTGCATGAAGCTGGTGATGCCGAGCGGCTTGTCGGTGTCGAACAGCTCGTAGCCGACGCCGCCGTGGGACGGCAGGCCCTTTTCCGCCAGCGCCATGCGGACGCGGGAGACGTCGGCCTGCGGAACGCTGATCGTCGTGCCGTCGAAGCCGGCATTCACCGGCACGCCCATCTCCTGCACCGCCTTGGCGATGCGGCCGGCCTCCGCCGGTTCCAGGCCGCTGTAGAGCGCGGTCATGTGCGGCTGCGACAGCAGCAGCGCCATGCCGGCGACGGCCAGGACGATGCCGAGACCGGTGCCCGCCAGGACGAGCAGCCGACCGCGCCCCAACGACCGCAAGGTGTCGATCAGACTGTCCACGGTTCCCCGCACCTTTAAAGTTTCTGAAAATCGGCGGGCCTAGTCTTCGCCCTGCACACCCCGTCACGCTAACGGCGCGACTTTTAAGCGGAGTAAAAAACGGGAGCGGTGCTGAAGACAAAACTTCTAAAACTTTACCCGTTTCTTGATTTACTAAAATTTTCGGCAATGTCCGGCGGGATGGAGCGATGATTACACGACTTGGCATGGCGAAAACGGGGGCAGCGACGGGAGCGGCGCGGGACGAAGTCCTGAACAGGCTGCGCGGGTCGGGGCGGATCCTGGTGATCGCCCTGCCGGTCGCCCGGCTGCTGGCAGGATTGGTGGCGCTGGGCGCGGTGGCGGCGGCCGGGATCGGCGGCTATTGGCTGGCGGCGGGCACTGAAGCCGTGGAGCGGCTTTGGGTGCCGTCGGCGGAGACCGCGCCGGCCGACGTGGTGGTCGACATGCCGGAACTGGTCGTCAACCTGCGCCGCGACACGCCGTCCCGCTTCCTGAAGATCGGCCTGTCGCTGACCGTCGCCCACCACGACCGCCAGACGCTGGAACAGGCGATGCCGCAGTTGACCGACAGTCTGCAGGAATTCCTGCGCAATCTGGACCAGGACGACCTGGAAGGGTCGGCCGGGCTGCACCGCCTGCGCAGCGAGATCAGGCGCCGCTTCAACCTGATCCTGTCCGACCCCGCCGGCCGGCGCGACGTCGTCACCGACGTTCTGCTGCGCAGCCTGCTCACGCAATAGCGACCTCCAGAGGCACCGGATGACCGACACCCCCGCCCCGCCCGCCCCATTGATGGCCACCCCGTCCATGGCCGCCCCGTCCATGCCCACGTCCACACTCGTCGCCGACGAGGATGCGGACTGGTCCGACGCCGCGTGGGAACTGGCCGCGGCACAGCAGACCACTGCGCCCGCTCCGCCCGCCGCAGCAGAGGCCGCAGAGGCCGAGGCGATGGCCGAGGCGATGCAGCAGGCGCTGAGCGGCGAGACCAAGACGCTGAGCCAGGAGGAGATCGACCGGCTGCTGAATTTCGGCGCGCCGGAAGGCGGCGGACCGGAGATGAGCGCCATCCAGCGGCTGGTCAGTTCGACCACGGTCAACAAGGACCGGCTGCCGATGCTGGACGTGGTGTTCGACCGCATGGTGCGGATGCTGAACACCTCGCTGCGCCAGTTCGCCTCTACCAACGTCGAGGCGTCGCTGTCGAAGATCGAATGGCTGCGCTACACCGATTTCCAGGACGCCATCGAACTGCCGGCCCTGATCGGCGTCGCCCGCGCCGAGCCGTGGGACAACCAGATGCTGGTGACCATCGACAGCGCGCTGATTTATTGCATGATGGATGTGCTGCTGGGCGGGCGGCGGTCGCGGCCGGGGCGGATCGACGGGCGCGCCTACACCTCCATCGAACGCAAGATGACCGAGCGGATGATGAAGGTGGTGCTGCAGGATCTGGGGCAGTCCTTCGATCCGCTGGCGCAGGTGGATTTCGTCTTCGACCGGCTGGAGGTGAACCCGCAGTTTGCCACCATCACACGGGCCACCAACGCCATCATCCGCGTGCGCATCGCCGTGGAGGTGGAGCGCCGCACCGGCCACATCGACATCGTCATCCCCTATGCCACGCTGGAGCCGATCCGCGGCAAGCTGGTGCAGATGTTCATGGGCGAGAAGTTCGGCCATGACACGGTGTGGGAAAGCCACCTGAAGAACGAACTGATGCGCTCCAAGCTGGAGCTGGTCGCCGTGCTGGCGGAGACCAAGGTGCCGCTGGGCGAGGTACTGGCCTGGCAGAAGGGCCAATCGCTGAAGCTGCGCATCAATCCCGATTCCACCGTCCTGGTCTTCAGCAAGACCATCCCGCTGTTCGCCGGACACATGGGACAGCGCAACGACAACATCGCGGTGAAGATCGACACCGATCTCGACACCAAGCAGGAGCTGATCGATGGTCTCCTTTCTCATTGACGCGGCCCTGGCGGTGATGCTGGTCACGGCGACCGCCTATCTGGTCATCGTCAACAAGCGGCTGAAGCTGCTGCGCACCGGCCAGTCCGAGATCAACGCCCTGGTGTCGACCTTCTCCAAGTCGATCGACGACACCGACGCCTCGATGAAGCGCATGGTGACGTCGGCGACCGAGATCGCCGCCCGGCTGTCCGACGATCTCGACCGCGCCAAGGGCATGAAGGAGGACATGGCGCTGATCCTGGGCTCCTGCGAGCGCACCACCGCGCGCATGGAGGAGTCGGTCCAGCATGCCCGCGCCCTGCTGCGCCGCCTGGACGAGGGCGCCATGCGCGCCACCCGCAACCGGGCGCGGGCGGAGGGTGTCGAGGCCGTGGAGGGCGTGGCGAAGCCGGCCGAGGTGACCGCAGAGGCGCCGGCAAGCTCCCCCCTGGTGTCCGCATTGAAAGCGGCCGAGGTGGATCATGGCGAATTCCGGGCGCTCGAAACCGCTCTGCGCGCCGTCGCCGGCCAGCCTGCCGAAGCCGCCGCTTCCGCCGCTCCCGCCGGTCCGGCGAAGGCGGCGGCCAGCGCCTTCTACGCGCGGCTGCGCACCGTCGGGTCCGAGGTGTCGGCATGATCCCGCGCATCCTGCCCATCACCCTGGTCGCCGTGCTGATGGTGCTGCCGCTGAAGCTCGGCGCGCTGGTCGACGGTTTCCCGGTGATCGCCCAGCAGTTCGACCGTGAGTTCGGCGCCCATGAACGGCCCTGGGCAACCGATCTGAAGGCGGCCGACCTGAAGGCAACGGATCCGAAGGCGGCGGAGGCTGCTCCGGCGCCCGCTCCGCTGCCGGTTTCGACGCCGGTCGCCGAGCTGCCGCCGCCGGTGGCGCTGGCGCCGCCGAACTGCGCCGATCCGCTGCTGCGCGCCGCCATCGACGAGCAGAAGGCCGACAGCGCCGGCCGCCAGAACCGCCTGCGCGAGGCCGAAGCGGTGCTCGCCGCGACGGAGGCGCGGGTCGGCACGCAGATCCAGCGGCTGAACGGCGTGAAGCGCGAGGTCGAGGCGCTGATGACCCAGCGCTCCACCCTCCAGCAGGAGGATTTGAAGCGGATGGTGTCGATCTATGAGGCGATGAAGCCGCGCGACGCCGCCCGCATCCTGACCGACATGGAAACGGACATCGTGGTGGACGTGCTGGACCGCATCACCGAGCGGCGCGCCGCCCCGATCCTGGCCGAGATGGCCGACGCCAAGGCGCGCGAGGTGACGCGGCTGATCCTGCAGCGCCGCGCCCTGCCCGGCGACCGCAAGGCCGCTCCGGCGGTGGTGGGGGCCGCGGTTCCCGTCACCGCCGGCATTCCGCGCCCCACCCTGACGAATTGAGCGCCATGACCAGCATGCCCGATGCCGTCTCGGCTCCGCCCCGGCCGGCCGCAACCTCCGCTTCGGCCCAGCGTGGCGGCTCGTCCGGCGACGACGCGCGCGACGAGGACTTCGCCAGTCTGGTGGACGAGACCGCGGAGGAGGAACCCGACGATGCGGCCCGCCCCGACCGGCTGCGCAAACGCAAGGAGCCGAGAGCGGACGACCCCGTCGCCGCGCAGGGTGCGATCACCCAGGCGGTGGTGCAGGCGAGCGGCACCGACGCCCCGCTGATGCCCTGGATGATGGCCGCCGCTCCGGCAGCCCCGGCAGCCCCGGCAACCACTGTGCCCACGGCAACGGTCGGCAAGGCGACGACGCCGGGATCCGCCGCTCCGCAGGCGGCAGGGCCGACCGGCGAGGCCAAGCACCCTGCCGGGCAGACCGCCGCGACCGCACCGGCAACCGCGCCGCAGCCGGTGCCCACCCCGTCCGTACCCGATGGGTCGGCCGGACAGGCCGAAACGGCGGCACCCGCAGCCGCCGATGCCGCGGCACAGGGCGGTGCCGATCGGACCGCCGAGGCGCCGGCGCCGCTCCAGACCGTGCAGGCCGGTTTGCCGGCCATGGCCGCTGCAGCGCCGAATACGTCTGCCGAAGCGCCCCCCTCCCCGGACGGGCGCGAGAGCCGGCGCGATGAAAGCAGCGATCCCCGCACCGCCATCCGCGGCGCGCATGGCGCCGGCCGTCAGGGCGCCGCCGCCGGGAAGGCCGAACAGGCCGCCAGCGCACCCGCCGCCCCCCAATCCGCACAGCCAGGACAGCCGGCCCCCGATGCCGCTCCCGCCCTTGCCGGCCGGGATCCCGCCCCGCCCTTCTCCGCTCCGCCGAGCGCGGGCAGCGGCGATGCCGCGGCCACCGGGTTCGAGGCGGTGCCGCCTCTGCCGGCCCAGGCGGCCACCCACTATGCCGCCGCCGCGGCCTCCGGCCGGGCCGCCACCGCGCACAGCCCGGCGATGGCGCAGCTGGCCGCTCCGCTGGTCCGTGTGGCGGAGAGCGGCGGCGGCGAGTTCCACATCGACCTCGCCCCGGCGGAGCTTGGCCGCATCCGCGTCGTCGCCGACGTCAGCGACGGCAAGGTCTCGCTGACCGTCCAGGCCGAACAGGCCGACACGCTGGCCCTGCTGCGGCGCGATCTGACGCAGCTGGAACGCGCGCTCGGCGATGCCGGGCTGTCGCTCGACAGTTCCAACCTGCAGTTCTCGCTTCAGGGCGACGGGCAGTCGCGCGGCTTCGCCGCTCCCGACCGGGGCGACAGCTCCGGCGGCTGGCGGATGCAGGCCGAGGCCGTTCCCGAACCCGCCACCGAATTCGTTAGCGACCGGTCGCTGCGCCCGATCGACGGGCTGGTCGACGTCACCGTCTGAACAGGAAAGACCTTTCCGCCATGACAACTACGTCCGGTACCACCACGCCCAGCACCGGCCTGATGACCGCCGCGAAGACGAATGCGGCGGCCTCCACCGAAGAGACCAAGAAGCCCACGGTCGATTACGAATCCTTCCTGAAGCTGCTGACCGCCCAGCTGCGCAACCAGGACCCGCTGGCGCCGATGGACGCCACCCAGTTCATGACCCAGCTGGCACAGCTGTCGACGGTGGAGCAGTCGATGCGCTCCAACGACACGTTGGGCAAGGTGCTGGACACACTGAAGAGCAGCGGCATGCGCATGGACATGGCCCTGCTCGGCCGCAAGGTGGAGGTGGCGTCGGACCAGCTGTCGCTGACCGACGGCAAGGCGCAGGCCGCCTACACGGTCGAGGGCACGCCGGCCAGCGTGAAGCTGGAGGTGCTGACCAGCGCCGGCAGCGTCGTCTACAGCAGCCCCGGTTCGCTGAAGACGGGCCGGCAGGTCTTCGACTGGACCGGCAAAACGGCGAGCGGCGGCACCGCGCCGGACGGCGTCTATACGCTGCGGGTGACGGCGAAGGACAAGGACGGCAAGGCGCTGAACACCGCCACCGTCGTCACCGACACGGTGGCCGAGGTGCGCAGCGTCGACGGCGCCAGCAAATTTGTGCTGAAGAATGGCGCCACGGTGGATTCCAGCGCGGTGCTGTCGGCGTCGTGAGGTGAAGCGCCCTCTCCCGCCCCGGGAGAGGGAGGGGACCCGCGCCGAAGGCGTGGGGAGGGTGAGGGGTGATCCAGACATGAACCCCTTATCCTTGCTTTACCCCTCACCCTTCCCATGCTCCGCATGGGCCCCTTCCCTCTCCCGGGGCGGGAGAGGGAGGTGTTCAGGAAGATCACAAGCGCGTGTTGTCCTGGCGCAGCAGGCGGTCGATCAGGACTGCGCGGATCGGTTGGACGTTTTCGCGACTGAAGGAGCCGTTGGCGCCGGCCAGGAGCGCGGTGGCGACGCCTTGCGGGTCGACCGCCAGGCCGTTGAAGCGGCCGTGGCCGGCGAGGTCGAACAGGGATTCCAGCATGGCGCTGCGGGCATGCGGCAGGCGGCGGCGAACCAGAAGCGCATCGTCGGCGCTGGACGCCTCCAGCGTGACCTGGGTCAGGATGAAGGCGATGGTCCGCCCGCGCTCCAGCATCGGCACGACCAGCTGGCCGGCCTCGACGTAATAGGGGCCGCCGGCGACCGGTTCGGCGGGAGCGGCGGGGGCGGAGTCTTGAGGGGCCTTGATGCGGCCGAAGCCGTAGCCGCCGGCGAAGGCGAGCATCGCAGCCACGGCGAACAGCAGGACGGCTTTCATGGCGCGGGTTCCCGAACAGGCCGGATCATCAGAAGGGCCAGATCATCAGAAGGGAAGAATCACGTCCAGCACCTGCTGGCCGTAGCGCGGCTGCTGCACATCGGTGATCTGGCCGCGGCCGCCGTAGGTGATGCGCGCCTCGGCGATCTTGTCGTATTCGATGGTGTTGGCGTTGCTGATGTCCTCGGGACGGATGACGCCGGCGATGCGCATCTCGCGCAGTTCGTAGTTCACCCGCACCTCCTGCCGGCCGGCGATGACGAAGTTGCCGTTCGGCAGCACCTGGGTCACCACGGCGGCGACGCGCATGGCGATGCGTTCGTTGCGCTGGATGGTGCCGTTGCCGCTCGACGTGCTGGAGCTGTCGAGATCGACCAGACTGGACGGATCGACGGCATCGGGCAGGATGGCGGGAAGGCGGCTTTCCAGCCCGAAGAAGTTGGGCATGCCGGCCTTCTCGTTGTTGGTGCGCCCGCGCTGGGTGCTGTTGCGCAGCTGCGCCTGGTCGGAGATGTCGATGACGACGGTCAGCAGGTCGCCGACCGCCTTGGCGCGGGGATCGCGGAAGAAGTCGCGTGATCCGGTGCGCCACAGCGAACTCGGGATCTGCTCGGCCGTCGAGGGTCGCGGCATCGGCAGCGAGATCACGCGGGCTTCCGGCTGCAGCGCCGGGTTGGAGATCTCCGACAGGGCGGGAGCGCTGCCGATGTCGGCCAGCCGCGCGCAGCCGCCCGTCGCAAGCGAAAGCAGCAGGATGGGGACGAGCGCGGTGCGCATCTGGGAAGCTCCCTTCATCGGATATCTCAGGGCTTTGCTGCTTGCGGGACGCGCGGGCCGCTCACCGAAACGGTCTCGGCCCCGGTGACGGTGCCGGTGACGACGGTGCTGCTGGCGATGTTCATGACGCGGACGGTGTCGCCGACGCCGCCCTCCTGCAACGCACGCCCGCGGGCGGCCAGCAGCAGCGCGCCATCCTCGTAAACAAGCGTCACCGGCCGGTTGCGCTGAACAACGATGGGGGCGCCGACCGATCCCACTTGGACCAGCCGCCCGGTGGAGAGCTGGCGGCGCGGCGACTGGCCGATCAGCGAATCGGCCGAGGCGATGAAGCCGGCCCCGGCACGGTCGAGCGACAGGCGGATGGTGGTCAGGTCGGACGCTTCGATGATCTCGCCCGGCCGGATGCGGCGGACCGGCACCGGCATCGTCACCTCGACGTCGGCCCGGCCGCTCAACTCGACGACATGGCCGCCGCTGAGGATGCGGGCCTGGAAGATGCCGGTGCGGGGGTCGAGGCCGATGTCGCGCACGGCGTCCACCGGCCCGTCGAAGGGGCGGCCCAGCGTCAGCGCCACCTGCGCGTCCGGCGGAACCGAGGGACCGAGGGAGGCCAGCAGCTCCTCCGCCAGCCGCGTCTCGACCGGTCCGGCGGCTGCCGGGAGGGGAAGCGCCAGCATGGTCCCGAGCAAGAGGCCCGTCAGTGATTGGCGGAGGATTCGCGGCACAATCGTCACCGCATGTTGGTCATGGTGGAGGCCATCTGGTCGCCGGCCTCGATCACCTTGGCGTTCATCTCGTAGGCGCGCTGGGCGGAGATCAGCTCGGTGATTTCCTGCACGACGTTGACGTTGGAGGATTCCAGATACTTTTGGCGGATGGTGCCGAAACCGGCCTGGCCTGCCAGCCCCTCCTGCGGTTCGCCCGACGCCGGGGTGGCGCGGAACAGATTGTCGCCCAACGCCTCCAGCCCGCTGTCGTTGACGAACACCGTCATCGCCAGCTGGCCCTGGTTGACCGGCTGGGCCTTGCCGTCGACATAGGCCAGCACTTCGCCGGAGCGGTTGATGACCACCTCGCGCGTGCCCTGCGGCACGGTGATGCCGGGGGCGACGGTGAATCCGTCGGCGGTGACGATGGTGCCTTCCGGCGACAGCTTGAAGCTGCCGGCGCGGGTGTAGACGGTCTCGCCGCCGGGCTGGGTCACGTTGAAATAGCCGCGCCCCTCGATCGCCAGATCCAGTTCGTTGCCGGTGGAGGTCAGGTTGCCGGTGGTGTTGATGCGGTTGACCGAGGTCGGCCGCACGCCCAGCCCCACCTCGACGCCGGTCGGCACGATGGTGCCCGAATCGGTCGACTGGCTGCCCTGCCGGCGCTCCGCCTGATACATCAGGTCCTGAAATTCGGCGCGCGAGCGCTTGAAGGCCGTGGTGTTGATGTTGGCGATGTTGTTGGAGATGACCTCGACGTTCATCTGCTGGGCCATCATGCCGGTGGACGCGATGCTGAGCACGCGCATGGACTGACTCTCCCTTTGGAACTTTAAGAGGATTTGCCGAGGCGGTTGATGGCGGAGCGCAGCAGGTCCTGCCCGTCGTCCACCATCTTGGTCACCGCCTGATAATCGCGGGTCAGGTCCATCATCCGGCCGATCTCGACGATGCCCTGCACGTTGGAGCGTTCGACCTTGCCCTCCACCAGACGGGTGTCGGGTGCGGGGCGCGCCTCCATGCCGTCGGCCGGTTCGAACAGCAGGTCGCCGGTCTGCTTCAGCGCCTGCGGGTTGTCGAAGCGCGAGACGGCGATGCGGGCGATCACGTTGCCGTCGGCCGACAGCAGCCCGTCGGAGCCGATGGTGATCGTGCTGCTGTCCGACGGGATGGCGATGGGCCGGCGGCCGTCGTCCAGCACCGGGTAGCCGTTGGGGCCGACCAGCGTGCCGTCGGCGTCGCGGCGCAGCCGGCCGTCGCGGCTGTAGCGGACGCCGTTCGGCGTCTGCACCGACAGGAAGCCGTCGCCGTCCAGCGCCACGTCATAGGGGTTGCCGGTCTCGGTGAAGGCGCCGGCGCGCAGGTCGATGTAGGTGGAGCGGTCGATGGTGAAGGCGATGCGGTCGGTCGGCTTGCGCCCGCCGGCCTCCATCGCCGCTTCGAACAGGGTGCGTTCGCCACGGAAACCGACCGTATTCATGTTGGCGACGTTGTTCGCCACGACGTCCAGCTGCCGCCGCAGCGCCATCTGGCGCGACAGTCCGATGTAAAGCTGGTTCTCCATCGCCGAACACTCCGGTTTTGAACTCCGCCTTAATCTGGACGAGGCAGTTTAAAGCCGGGTTTCAACCTGAGCCGTTCCGGCCGATGCCTTGCCGGACTTGGAGCAGGTTTGGCGATCATTTCGATAAAATGCGAGACGACTGTGATGAAACGGCGCCCGGAGAACGCACTGACGCTTGGTTCGACGCTGGTCCTCGCCCTGCTGTCGGGGACGGCGCAGGCCGCGACCGTCCGCGCGCAGCTGGGCGACCATGGCGACTATTCGCGGCTGGTGCTGTCGGTGCCGAAGGGGATGGAGCCGGTGGCGGTGGTCGATGGCTGCGTGTTGCGCATCAGCGTGCCCGATCCGCTGCGCTGGCCGCTGGCGAGTTTGCGCGACAGCTTCTCGCGCCGGCTGTCGGACTTCGTGACGGCGGACGGCGGGCGCAGCCTGACCGCGACGGTGCCCTGCGGGGCGCGGGTGGCGAGCGTCATGGAGCGCCGGAATTTGATCGTCGATGTCGGCGGACCGCCGGTTCCGGGTGTGAAGCCGGGGGTGGGGGATGCCGTCATCGCCATCGATCCAGAACCGCAAAGTCCACCCCCAACTCAATCCGTTACCCTGGCCGAAGTCGCAGAGGCGCTGAATCCCATCGGCACGGCCAACGCGGCGGCCGTCACTCTCCCTCTCCCGCCCCGGGAGAGGGAAGGGGCCCAAGCGCAGCTTGGGAAGGGTGAGGGGGAGTGCAAGGAACCATGTGCTTCCGGATTCTTGCCCGCCCCCTCACCCTCCCCACTGCGTGGGTCCCCTCCCTCTCCCGGGGCGGGAGAGGGCGTATCTCCTCCCCTCCCCGTCGTGGCCAGCCTGGAAGGCGAGGTGCGCGACAGCATCCAGCAGACCTTGCGGCAGCTTGAGCGCATGCCGGACCGCACGCCGAAACCCGCGACGCAGGCCGCCGAACCGCCCAAGCCGCCCGCCCCGCCGCCGATCGGGGCGATGGATCTCGCCGGCTGGGCCGGGGAGGATTTCAACCGCAAGCGCGAGGTGCTGCAGGCCGCCATCGAAACGGCGCGGGGCCGTGCGCGGGTCGAGGCGCAGATCGCGCTGGTCCGCTTCCTGCTCGCCCGCGCCATGGACGAGGAAGGGCGCGCGGCACTGGAAACGGCGGGCAGCCTGTCGCCGGCGCCGGACCAGCGCTATGCCCTGCGCATCCTGGGCGACGCCTTCCGCGCGCTCGACCGCGAGGACGCGCCCGACGACAATCTGTTCGTCCAGCTGCCGGCCGGCGCCATGCCCGACCACAATGTCTGGCGCAGCGCGGCTCTGGCGCCGACCCGCTGGGCGGCGGCGAAGGAGGGGCTGCCGATCGCGCTGCGCCGGCTGCTGGACTATCCGGCCGACCTGCGCAGCCGGCTGCTGACCACGCTCGCCGCCGCGGCGGACGAGGCAGGGGACAGCGCGGCGCTGAACCTGATCGTGCTGGAGATGATCACCGTCGATTCCGCGGGCATGACCGATGGCCGGCTCGACTATTTCCGCGGCCGGCTGGCGGAGCTGAAGGCGACGCCCGATGCGGCGCTGGAGCGCTATGACGCCGCGGCGGCCTTGCGCCGTGGCCCCTTCGCCCGCCGGGCGGAGATACGTGCCATCGAACTGCGCCGTGGCCTGGGCAGGCTGGACGAGGACGGCGCGATCAAGGCGCTGGAGGCCCTGCGCTTCGCCTGGCGCGGCGACGACGTCGAGACGGATGCGCTGGCGGCACTCGGCGGCGCCTATGCGCGCAGCGGGCGGACCGACGCGGCGCTCGACATCTTCGGCCTGCTGGGACGGCGCTTCGGCGCCACCGCGCGCGGGCGCGACGCGCTGACGGCCGGGCGCAGCCTGCTGGCTGCCGTGCTCGACCGGCTGGAGCAATCGCCGCCGGGCGGGCTCTATGCGCTGGCGCTCCAGGCGCGGCACGGGCGGCTGGTGACGCTGGCCGACACTGCCGACGGCGGGCTGCGGCGGCGCCTCGCCGGCCTGCTGCTGCGCGACGGCTATGGGGTGGAGGCGACCCGCATCCTGCATGCGTTGACCGAACGGGCGACCGGTCCGCGCCGGGCGGAGCTTGGCGCCACGCTGGCCCGCGCCCTGATCGACGGCGGGCGCGAGGGGGAGGCGCTGGACGTGCTGGCCCGCACCGGCGGTGCCGGACTCGAGCCGGAACTGGCCGAACGCCGGGCGCTGCTGCGGGCCGACGCGCTGCTCGGCGACGGCGATACGGTGCGGGCGCTCGACGCGCTGCGGGGGTTGGGCGGGGCGGAGGCGGCGCGGCTGCGGGCGCAGGGGCTGTTCGCCGCCGGGGAATGGCGGGCGGCGCGGACCGCCTTCGCCGAACTGACCGCCGAACTGAAGGCCACGGGAGCGGAGCCGACGGCGGACGATCTGGCTCTGCAGGGGCTGTCGGCCTATCTGGCCGGCGACGCCGACGCGACGCGCGGTTTCGGTGACGCGGAACGCGCGCGGCTGGCCGGCACCCGCTGGGCCGGGCTGCTGGACGCGTTCGCGCCGCCGCCGGCCGACGGGCCGCTGCGCGCGGAGTCGGTGGAGCGCGATCTTGCCGCGGCCAGCGCGCTCGACCGGCTGGCGCGGGGGTGGCGGGGACCCCACTGACCTTTGGGCACCGATCCGTAAAGCCGCTTTAAACGGCGGGCTGTAGCGTCGGCGGACTGTTGCCCCCAATCGCGATGGCTTTTGCACATCCGGAGAAGAAGACATGCGCTTGATGTTCGGGTTGATCGCGGTGTTTGCCAGCGTGCTCGGCGGGTTCTATGCGATGGGCGGGCGGATGGCCGTGCTGTGGCAGCCGGTGGAGATCGTCATCATCATCGGCGCCGGCATCGGCGGCTTCGCCATCGCCAACAGCCCGTCGGTCCTGCGCGACACGCTGCGCGCCGTCGGCGCCATCGCCCGTGGGCGGACCACCCCGAAGAACGACTATCTGGACATGATCGCGCTCGTTTATGGCCTGCTGCGCGTCGCCAAGTCCAAGGGCATGTCGCAGATCGAGGCCGATATCGACAAGCCGGCCGAAAGCCCGCTGTTCACCCAGTTTCCCAACGTCCTGCGCTATGACCGCTGCATCACCTTCCTGTGCGATTACCTGCGCCTGATCGCGCTGGGGCAGGACAACCCGCACGACCTGGAATCGCTGATGGCGGAAGAGCTGGACACGCTGGGCCGTGAGCTGAACCAGGTGCCGAAGGCCTTGCAGAACCTGGCCGACGCGCTGCCGGCGCTGGGCATCGTCGCCGCGGTGCTGGGCGTCATCAACGCCATGGGCGCCATCAGCGAGGCTCCGGAGGTGCTGGGCCATATGATCGGCGGGGCGCTGACCGGCACCTTCCTCGGCGTGCTGCTGTCCTACGGCATGGTCGGTCCGATCGCCAGCGCCGCCCGCCAGCGCCGCGAGTCGGAGCTGAACATGTATTTCTGCATCAAGGCGGCGCTGTGCGCCTACCTGCGCGGCAGCCCGCCGCAGGTCTGCGCCGAATATGCCCGCAAGGTGCTGTACACCGACATCCAGCCCAGTCTGGCGGAGGTGGAGGTCGCCACCACGCTGTCGTCGCAGGCCAAGGCCCGCGACGGCCGTCAGGCGGCGTGACCGGCCATGCCGCGCAAGACCGCCCTTCCCCCGATCATCGTCAAGCGCCACCTCGGCAGCCATGACGAGGAAGAGCACAACGGCACCTGGAAGCTGGCCTATGCCGACTTCGTGACGGCGATGATGACCTTCTTCCTGGTGATGTGGCTGATGAACATCACCACCACCGAACAGCGCAAGGGCATCGCCGACTACTTCAACCCGGTGGCGGTGTCGCAGAGCAACTCCGGCACCGACGGCATGCTGGCCGGCCGTTCGGTCGACAAGAGCGGATCGCTGACCACTCCGAACGCCGCCGGCGATCAGGCGAGCCCGGTAGCCTCCCCGCCCGTCGTGGCCTCGGTCGGCGACAGCGACCGCCAGCCGGCCGGCCGCAAGGATCCGATGCCGCATCCGCCCGGCGGCACTGTTCCGCCGGTGGACCTGCTGCGCAATGCGACGGAGAGCGCGCCCGCGACGCCTGCCGCCCAACAGCCGGCGCCCAGCGTCAGCGCCACCCGCGCGGAGCTGGAAGCGCTGCTCGACCGCCAGTCCTCCGAACTGACGGAGCGGGTGGCGCTGGAGACGCTGGAACGGGATCTCCGCCAGCGCATCGCCGCCTCGCCGGACCTGAACGGCCTGCAGGGCAGTCTGGTGATCCAGCAGGTGCCGGAGGGCTTGCGCGTGCAGCTGACCGATCAGGCCCGCTTCTCGATGTTCAAGGTCGGTTCGGCGCAGATGAACGAGCCGGGACGGCGGCTGATGCGGATGGTGGCGTCGGCGCTGGTATCGGTGCCGAACCCGATCGGCATCACCGGGCACACCGATGCGCTGGGCTATGCGCCGGATGCCAAGTACGGCAACTGGGAACTGTCGAGCGACCGCGCCAACGCGGCACGGCGCGAGCTGATCGCCAGCGGGATTCCGGGCGGGCGCATCGTCCGGGTGGAGGGGCGCGCGGACCTGGATCATTTCGGGGCGAGCGATCCGCTCGATCCCAGCAACCGGCGGATCAGCATCACGTTGCTGCGGCGGTAGGAAATCTCTGGTGGCAACGTTAGACCCCCACCTAACCTCCCCCGCTGGGCGGGGGAGGGACTACCGCCACCCTCCCGCATAAGCACTTGCCCCCTCCCCCGCCCAGCTCTCGCACAAAGCTCCGCTTTGTGCTGACGCGGCAGGCGGACCATAGGTCCGCTGAGAGCGGGGGAGGGTTGGGGTGGGGGCAATCGAAGCCGATATCCAACCAAATAAAACCCATATACATTTTAACAAAACCCCTCCCCTTTTCCTTTAAAGCCCCTTTAAAACGTCTTCGCTATCGTTAACTCCGCCAGTCATCCGCGGAGAATCCCGGGACGCACAACCCCCATCCGTTCGACGGTTGACCAGAGGATTCCAAGGATGAGCCTGTACAGCGCCATGCGGTCCGGTGTCAGCGGTATGTCCGCGCAAAGCTCGCGCCTTGCCGCCATTTCGGACAACATCAGCAATTCCCAGACGGTCGGCTACAAGCGGGCCACCGTGGATTTCTCGACCCTGGTCACCGCGCCCGGCAGCCGCAGCACCTACACCGCCAGCGGCGTGCAGTCCGCCACCCATTATCAGGTGCAGCAGGACGGCACGATCATGGGCACCGGCTCCGCCACCGACATGGCGATCAGCGGCAACGGCTTCTTCGTCGTCGGCAACAAGGCATCGGGCACGCCGGAATATTCGCTGACCCGCGCCGGCAGCTTCCTGCCCGACGAAGCGGGCTTCCTGCGCAACACCGCCGGCCAGTATCTGGAAGCCTGGAAGCTGAACCCCGACGGCACCATGCCGAACGTCAGCAAGTCCCGCTTCGACGATCTGCAGTCGGTCAACATCGGCAACCTCGTCTATGGCGGCAGCAAAACGACGACGATGGATTTCTCCGGCAACCTGCCGGCCCAGGCCGCCGCCGGCGACAGCTTCACCAGCAGCCCGACCTACTATGACGGGCTGGGCAACCCGCTGGACCTGTCGCTGACCTGGACCAAGGCCGCCGCCCCCAACCAGTGGACGCTGACCGCCACCGGCCCGGCCGGCTACACCGTCGGCGGCGCGCCGGTGACGCTGACCTTCGCCGCGACCGGCCCCTATGCGGGGAAGCCGGTGGACGGCGCCGGCCTGCCGCTCGACCCGATGCCGGGCATCACCGTCACCTCGCCGGCCACGCCGGCGGCCGACAGCTTCACCATGTCGCTCGGCAACCTCACGCAGCTGAACGGCGATTACGTGCCGACCGTCACCGGCGACGGCGCCAAGGTCGGACAGGTCACCTCGGTCGACATCGACGACGGCGGCAAGCTGTGGGTGATGTACGACAACGGCGCCCGGCAGGCGCTGTACCAGATCCCGATCGCCACCGTCACCAACCCCGACGGTCTGGTCGCCCAGGACGGCAACACCTACACGCTGGGCGCGGAGACCGGGACCCTCACGCTGGGCGCCGGCAAGCAGGGCAGCGCCGGCACCGTCGTCGGCAGCGCGCTGGAGCAGTCGAACGTCGACATCGCGACCGAGCTGGTCTCGCTGATCGAGACGCAGCGCGCCTATTCGTCGAACGCCACCCTGGTGCGCACCACCGACGAGCTGGTCGAAGAGACCACCCGCCTGAAGCGTTGAGCCCAGCACAGACGGAGCCCCGGCCATGAGCGTCCAACTCGCCCTCACGTCCGCCCTGTCCGGCCTGCGCACGACGCAGCAGCAGGCGGCGATGGTGTCCCACAACCTCGCCAACGCCACCACCGCCGGCTATGTGCGCCGCGATCTCGACCTGTCGGCGGTCACCACCGCCGGCCGCGGCGCCGGGGTGCGGGTGGACGCCGTCGCCCGCAAGGTGGACGAACTGCTGATCCGCGACGCGCGGTTCGAGACCAGCCGCTACAGCGGGCAGGAGGCGCGTGCCTCGGCGCTGGCCGACTATGCGCTGGTGCTGGGGCAGCCGCAGGACGAGAAATCGGTCTCGACCCAGCTGTCGAAGCTGCAGCAGGCCTTTTCCCGCCTGCACGACATGCCCAACGACGATGCGGCCCGCAACGCCGTGGTGTCGCAGGCGACGGCGCTGGCCGGCGGGCTGAACCGGGCCGCCGAGGCGGCGCAGACCGTGCAGGACGATGCCCGCGACCGCCTCCAGACCTCCGTCGATGCGGTCAACACCTCGCTTCAACGCATCAGCGACCTGAACGGCAGGATCGCGACGCTGGAGACGCGCGGCGGCGATGCCGGCGACCTGCGCGACGAGCGCGACCGCCTGCTCGATCAGGTCTCGCAGGAGATCGGCATCCGCACCTATAGCCGCGAGGACGGCCAGACGGTGGTGATGACCCGCAACGGCCAGACCCTGCTCGACCACCCGCTGGCGCCCGGCGAGCAGCCGCTGACGCTGCTGGGGGACGAGGTGATGGCGAACGGCGTCGCCCTGTCGGCCAAGCCGGACAGCGAGATCCAGAGCGGCCGCATCATGGGCTATGTCCAGACCATCAAGCAGGACATGCCGCGCGCGATGGCGCAGCTGGACGAACTGGCCGCCGGCATCGTCCAGGCCTTCCAGGGGGCGGAGGCCGACCCGACCCAGCCCGGCCTGTTCACCGATGCCGGCGCGGCCTATGGCGCCACCGCCGGTCTGGCCTCGCGTATCGCGGTCAACGACGTGGTGCGGACGGAAAGCTGGCGGATGCAGAGCGGCGTGCAGGCGGCGGGTCCGCTCCAGCCCGGCGACCAGACGCAGATCGACAAGTTCCTGACGGTTTTCACCGATACCCGCAGCTTCGCCGCCACCGACATGCCGGCCTCGGCGACGCTCGGCAGCTACGCCACCGCGATGGTGTCGGCCCAGCAGGGCTACCGCACCGGCGCGGAGTCGGAGATGAACGCGCGCAAGATCAGCGCCGACACGCTGGAGACCGCTCGCATCAACCGCGACGGCGTCAACATCGACGATGAGATGCAGAAGCTGCTGCTGATCGAGCAGAGCTATGGCGCCAGTGCCCAGGTGGTGCAGGTCGCCGGCCGCATGATCGACATCCTGTTGCAGATCAAGGGGTAAGCCGATGCTGTACAACGCCCTGTCCACGCTGGGGATGAGCCGGAAGCTGCAAAGCACCATGACCCGGCAGCAGATGGAGCTGACCCGCGCGAACGAGGAGGTGTCGACCGGCCTCCATGCCGACGTCGCGGCGACCATCGGCGCCAGCACCGGCCGCGACATCGCGCTGCGCAATCTGTTCGATCGCACCGACGAGTATGTGAAGACCACCGACCTGCTCGACGGCCGGATGAAGACGATGGACAGCGCGATGACCAGCATCATCGCGTCTGGCACCGACCTGCTGGCCGCCGCCTCCACCGGGCTGGGGCAGCAGTCGCCGACCGGAACGTCGTTGCAGATCCGCGCGCGCGGCGTGCTGGATCAGGTGGTCGGGCTGCTGAACGCCGCGTCCGGCAACAGCTATCTGTTCGCCGGCACGGCGCTGGACCAGCCGCCGATGCGCAATGTCGACGGCGACAAGTCGGGCCTGCGCTCGCCGATGGAGATCATTCAGGATGCCATCCAGTCCGCCACCGGCGGTACCGAGATGCCGAAGACGGCGGCGGAGACCGCGGCGGTCATCGCCCGGCTCGACGACCTGTTCGCCGTGCGCGACCCGGCGACGCCGGCCCCTGCCCCGCTGACCGACACCTTCGAGGGCGGCCTCTACACCGGCACCACGGCGCAGCAGCCGGGCGGCGCGGCGTCGCCGCGCGTCAGCGGCCGGCCGGCGGAGTCGACCAGCATTCCCTATGGCGTGCAGGCCAACGACCCGATGATGCGGGAGATGCTGGAAGGCATCTACATGCTGGCGGCGGTCGACACCTCCAGAATGGATGTCGACGCCTATCCCGACTACATCAAGACGGCGGTGGACAAGCTGTCCGGCGGCCTCGGCAAGCTGCGGGAGGCGACGGCGCAGCTCGGCATCCAGCGCGCCCAGGTCGCCACGCTGGCCGAGCAGCACAAGACGCAGAAGGCGATCCTCAGCCTGCAGATCGACAATCTGGAAGGCGTCGACCCCTACGAGGCCAGCACGCGGATCACCCAGCTGGAGGCGCAGATCGACGCCACCTCCAGCGCCACCGCGCGCATCGCCAAGCTGCACCTGACCAACTACCTCTAGGCCGCATCACCATGAGCCCCGGCATCCAGCTCCCCGTTCCGCGCCGGCTCCGGCCCGCTTTCCGCCGTGCTGTTTTCAGCCGTGCCGTGGCGCTGGTCGGCGGGCTGCTGCTGGTGCTCGGCATGCTGTCGGTGGCACCCGTCCCGGCGGCGGCGCAGACGCGGGTGAAGGATCTGGTCACCTTCGACGGAGTCCGCCGCAACCAGCTGGTCGGCTATGGCCTAGTGGTCGGGCTGAACGGCACCGGCGACCGCCTCATCAACACACCCTTCACCGAACAGAGCCTGAAGGGGATGATGGAGCGGCTGGGCATCAACACCCGCGGCGAGACCCTGCGCACACGCAACGCCGCGGCGGTGATGGTGACCGCCAGCCTGCCGCCCTTCCCGCGCCAGGGCACCACGGTCGACGTGACGGTGTCGGCGCTGGGCGACGCCACCAGCCTGCTGGGCGGCACGCTGGTGGTGACGCCGCTGCTGGGTGCGGATGGCGAGGCTTATGCGGTGGCGCAGGGGCCGCTGTCGGTCAGCGGCTTCACCGCCGGCGGCGCGGCGGCGACGGTGACCAAAGGCGTGCCGACCACCGCCCGCATCGCCAACGGCGCCACGGTGGAGCGCGAGCTGAAATTCGCGCTGAACGATGTCGGACAGGTGCGGATGGCCCTGCGCAATCCGGACTTCACCACGGCGATCCGCATCGCCGACGCGGTGAATGGCCGGCTCGGCGCCGGGAATGCGCGGGTGGTCGATCTGACCACGGTGGATGTGCGGATCACCGGATCCTATGTCGGCAACGTCTCCCGCCTGATCGGCGAGATCGAACAGCTGCCGGTCCGCCCCGACGCCATCGCCCGCGTGGTGGTGGACGAGCGCAGCGGCACCATCGTCATCGGCGACGATGTGCGGGTCAGCCGCGTCGCCATCACCCAGGGCAACCTGACCGTCCGCGTCGTCGAGACGCCGCAGGTGTCGCAGCCGCAGCCCTTCAGCAACGGCTCCACCGTCGTGGTGCCGCGCACCGACGTGCAGGTTCAGGAAGGCAACGGCCGCCAGTTCGTGACCGTCGGCGGCAATGTCAGCCTGCAGCAGCTGGTCAACGGGCTGAACGCGCTGGGGGTGGGGCCGCGCGACATGGTGGCGATCCTCCAGGCCATCAAGGCCGCCGGCGCCCTGCACGCCGATCTGGAAATCATCTGACCCCGAAGACCAAGATTGGGAGACGACGATGGACATCGCCGCAACGACCCTCCGCAGCACGGCCACGCCCTCGACGCCGGCCGTCCCCAACCCCGCAGCCGCCGACAAGGTGGCGAAGGAATTCGAGGCGATGCTGGTCGGGCAACTGATGGAAAGTATGTTCGCGGGCATGCGCGAAAGCCCGCTGTTCGGCGGCGGCGGTCCGGCGGAAAAGCCGTGGCGCAGCATGATGCTGCAGGAATATGGCAAGGCCATCGCCGAGTCGGGCACGTTGGGCATCGGCAAGATGACGCATGACGAAATCGCCCGCCTCTATGCGGCGCAAGCGGAGCAGCAGCGGTCATGAGCGTCACCCTCAAGGACCTGATCCACGAATTCGCCCCTGAGCGCCGGCCCGAGCAGGCACCGGCCGAGGGGCCGGCCGCGCCCGATCCCGGCTATGACGGCGCCACCGCCCTGCTGGTGCGCGACTTCCTCGACGCCGTGGAAGCGCTTTCGTCCGTGCTGGAGGAGGAGTCCGCCTGCATCGCCGCCGGCATGCTCGACCGGCTGGAAGCCTTCGCCCACCGCAAGGCGGCGATGGCGGAGCAACTGGAAGGTGCGGTGCTGCGGGCGCGGGATGAGGGCATCCGCCTGCCGGATGATCTGCGCACGATGACCTTGGAGCGGATCGACCGGCTGGAGCGGGCGGTGACCGTCAACGCCTCCGGCCTCGTCGCTCTGCGCAAGGCGGTGTTGACCATCAACCGCAATTTGCTGACCGCGCTGGAAAAGGCATCGA
This sequence comes from Azospirillum sp. TSH20, assembly GCF_003115935.1. Lineage (NCBI taxonomy): Bacteria > Pseudomonadati > Pseudomonadota > Alphaproteobacteria > Rhodospirillales > Azospirillaceae > Azospirillum > Azospirillum sp. TSH20. Next base: position 861 of record NZ_LGQU01000100.1, on the reverse strand, counting down.
GCGACGGCACCTATGCCCGCGACGGACAGGCGCGGCGGCCGGTGGAACTCTCGGCCTCCGGACTGAACGCGACTCTGTAGGGATCAGCCGCGGTCCTTGACGCTGGCCAATTCGCCGGCCTGCTCCAGCTTGATGATGCAAGCGACGAGCGCCCGCTGGAATCCGCGGGCATCGGACGGCAGGGATACGCCGGCGCCGGTCGGCCAGAACTCGACGAAGGCGAGGTTCCCCTCCCCTTCCGTGCCGGGCCATTCGAAGGCGATGCCGATGCCGATCTCCTTCGTCGTCCGTCGGTGATCGGTGACCAGGATCTGCGCTTCCCAATGCATGCCGCCGCTGCCCTTCTCGGCCCGCTGCTGGCTCCAGCTTCTCAGATAATCGCGGAAACTCTCCGACTGCCGGTCCATCCGCACATAGCTGGAGCGGTCCGTCACCGGCTGCGCCAGCCGGGTCGTGTAGCGGGCCTGGGCAAGGGCGCGCGTCACGTCGGCGCACAGCTCCTCGATCAGCCCAAGGCTGCGCCGCACGGTGTCGGACAGGGCGGTCGCAAGCGCGGGTCCGGACAGAACCGCCGCGGCGTGGTCCTTGCGGTAGATGTCGAAAAGATCGTCCGGATCGCCCATTGCCGTCCCCACGCCACCGCCGTCCGGCGGTCCAATCCACCGAATTCACCAAAAACAAATTAATAGCCGGTGAAGCGATGCAAAATTGCGCGCACCAAACGCCGAAACGCCCCGGCTCTGATGAACCGGGGCGTTTCGATGTGGTGTGACGATGCAAGCTTATGCTTTGTGATTGAGCGTCTCTTGAGCCTGAGTGACCTGGCGGCGACCTACTCTCCCACGTCTTAAGACGCAGTAC
>NZ_LGQU01000018.1:0-42292 GCF_003115935.1 Azospirillum sp. TSH20 | reverse complement strand
CGCGGGCCGGCGACGCCGGGCGCGGCTTCGCCGTGGTGGCGCAGGAGGTGCGGCAGCTCGCCCAGCGCTCCGCCCAGGCGTCGAAGGAAATCAAGGGCCTGATCCTGGACAGCGACGCCCAGGTGAAGGACGGCGTCGATCTGGTCAGCAAGGCCGGCGACGCGCTGCAGGGCATCGTGTCCGGCGTGCAGCAGGTGGCGACCCTGATCGCCGAGATGGCGTCGGCCTCGGCCGAGCAGGCGACGGCGCTGGACGAGATCAACTCGACCGTCGCCAACATGGACGAGATGACGCAGAAGAACGCCGCCCTGGTGGAGGAGACCACCGCCGCCGCCCAGGCGATGAGCGGTCAGGCCGGCGACCTGAAGTCGCTGGTCGGCTTCTTCAAGTTCGAACAGGCGGCCGGCTTCGGTTACGCCGCGGCTCCGCGCGCGCCGGTCGCCGTCCATGCCGCTGCCCACACCGCCCAAGCGGCCGCCACCACGCGCCGCGCCGCCGCGGCCCCGTCCCGCACCGCCGCCAAGCCCACGGCGAAGCCTGCCGCCCGCGGCAACGGCACGGCCCACGCGGTCGCGACGACCAAGCCGTCCGCCCGCACCGACTCCCCCGCGCGCGGCACCGCTGCGGTCCCGGTCCTGAAGCACAGCACCAGCGACGACGACGACTGGAAGGAGTTCTGAGAGTTCACGAGGTTTGATGCTCACGTCATGAGCATCTCTCGGCCGTCATTCCCGCGAAGGCGGGAATCCAGAGGTTCCAAAGGTTTAGAAGCGAATCAGCCTGGATCCCCGCCTCCGCGGGGATGACGGCCGATAATGGTCTCTCAGCGAACCAACTCATCTCCAAACGGAAAAGGCGTCGGGCCATTGGCCCGACGCCTTTTTCAGTCCGGCGGCGTTCCGCCTATTGCATGAACCAGCCATGGCTGACGACCAGGGACTGGCCGGTCAGCGCGTTCGATCCGAAGGACGCGAAGAACAGGGCGGCCTGGGCGACGTCCTCGACCGTGGTGAACTCGCCGTCGACGGTCTCCTTCAGCATCACGGTCTTGACCACCTCCTCCTCGGAGATGCCCAGCTCCTTGGCCTGTTCGGGGATCTGCTTCTCGACCAGCGGGGTGCGGACGAAGCCGGGGCAGATCACGTTGGCGCGCACGCCATGCGCCGCCCCTTCCTTGGCGACCACCTTGGCGAGGCCGATCAGCCCGTGCTTGGCGGTGACATAGGGCGCCTTCAGCGGCGACGCCTCCTTGGAGTGGACCGACCCCATATAGATGATGCTGCCGCTTCCCTGCTTGTACATCGTCCGCAGGGCGGCGCGCGTGGTCAGGAAGGCGCCGTCCAGATGGATGGACAGAAGCTGCTTCCACTTGGCGAACTCGAACTGTTCGACCGGCGCCACCGTCTGGATGCCGGCGTTGCTGACCAGGATGTCGATGCGGCCGAAGGCGGCGACGGCGCGGTCCATGCCGGCCTCGACCTGGGCCTCGTCGGTCACGTCCATGGCGACGCCCAGCGCCCGCTTGCCGGTGGGATCGAGGCTGGCCGCCGCGGCGTCGGCACCGGCTTGGTTGAGGTCGGCGATGACGACCAGCGCGCCCTCGCCGGCGAATGTCCGGGCGATTTCCAGCCCGATTCCGCTCGCCGCCCCGGTGATGACGGCGACTTTGTCCTGCAAACGCATGGGTCCGCTCCTTCGTTCAATCTGCATCGGTTGGCATTTCGGTGAGGGCCGGGCGCCGCAAATCGTGCGTGACGGGACCGTCCAGCCGCGACGGCATCGCCAGCCATTCCGGATGGGCGAGCGTGGCGAGGGTGTCGGCAAGGCCGCTCTCCCAATGCTCGCGCATGCCGGCGTTGGAAAACTCGTAGTCCTTGCTGTCGCGCTCGTAGCTTTTGCGGCGGTAGATCAGGTGGATGATGTTGATCGCCGCCCCGCAGGCGGCGCGCCGCAGCGCCCTGGCCTCCGGCGTGTCGCGAAGATCGCCGGGCAGCCGGTCGAGCAGCGTGACCAGCTGGTTGCGCAGGGTCTGCTCGTAGGTGACCTTGTCGGTGTTGAAGCGGGTGCGGCTGGAATAGGTGATGTCCTTCTGCCGCTCCAGCACCTCCGACATGCCGCGCGGCACCTGACCGCTGGCGCTCCACAGGTCGACCTGGAAGACCAGCGTGTCGCGGCGCGGCTGGTCCTCCAGCACATGGTCGAGCGGCGTGTTGGAGACCAGCCCGCCGTCCCAATAGAACTCGCCGTCGATCTCCACGGGGGCGAAGCCGGGCGGCAGGGCGCCGCTGGCCATCACATGCTCCGGGCCGATCCGGTGGGTCTCGGTGTCGAAATAGATGGAGTTGCCGGTCCGCACATTGACGGCGCCCAGCGACAACCGGACATCGCCCCGGTTGATCCTGTCGAAGTCGATCAGGTCCTCCAGCGTGCTTTTCAGCGGCGCGGTGTCATAGACGCTGGTCGGCCCGGCGAAGGGGCCGGCCGCCGCCCATTCCACCGCCGGCCGCGGCCGGAAGAAGCCCGGCTGCCCGGACAGCGCCGTCCGCCACGCGCTCCATTGGTTGAGGATGGAAATCGACGGGCCGTCGGGATCGAGCCGCCGCCACAGCGCCTCCGCATGCTCCCAGGGCGAGGGCGGGGCGACGCGGGCCCAGAACTCCGCCAGCGCGGCGCAGCGCCGCTCCGGCGGATTGCCGGCGATCAGCACCGCGTTGACCGCGCCGATCGACACGCCGGCCACCCAGGTTGGATGGATGTCGTGCTTGAACAGCCCCTCGACGACGCCCGCCTGATAGGCCCCCAGCGCTCCGCCGCCTTGCAGGACGAGAGCCACCCGGTCGTAGGGGGCGGTGAGATCGGCAAAGGATCCGTCGCGCATCGGTGTCTTTCCCTACCAGTCGATTGCTCGCAGACGTCATTCGTCGCTCGGCAGGCCTGATATGGGGCCGGAAATGAACGCGGCCACGCAGAAACATTCCGCAAAGTCGGATGAATACTCATGGCAGCCATGCCGATTTCTTTTAAGTCCGCCCTATCTTTGCGGAAACCTATATCAAGGTATTACACCACTATTAATTACTTGTAATATTGAAGATCAGTGATCGCTTCTTCGCAGGACGGTAGATTTCACGGCTGTTGTGCCAAATGCCCGAATTAACCTTTCGGTGGGGATTGCGTGCTGCAATGCCCTCGGTTTCGTTCCAGCCCCTTGGTTTTCTGGAGGACAGCATGTCCCGCCGCCCCGCTTCCCGCCGCCGTCTCCCGCTCGCCGCCCTGTTGCTGCTGGGCGCTTCGCTGAGCGGCTGCGGTGCCGTCACCGGCGTGGCCAGCGGTGCGGCCAGCATCGCCGGCACCGCCGTGGATGTCGTCGGCACCGTGGCGGAAACCTCCGTCGACGTGGTGACGGCGCCGCTGCGGTAAGGGAGTCTTACCCCACCACCATCGCCGCCAGCGTTTCCAGCCGGTCGGCCTCGTGCGCCGGCTTGTCCCAGCGGATGCGGTGGATGCGGGGGAAGCGCATGGCGAGCCCGCTCTTGTGCCGGTTGGAGGGGTGCACGCTGTCGAAGGCGACCTCCAGCACCAGCCCGGCCTCGACCTCGCGCACTGGGCCGTAACGGCGGGTGGTGTGGTTGCGCACCCAGCGGTCCAGCTCTATCAGCTCGGCGTCGGTGAAGCCGGAATAGGCCTTGCCGACCGGCACCAGCTCCTCCCCTCGCCAGACGCCGAAGGTGTAGTCGGAATAATAGCTCGACCGCTTCCCGTGGCCGCGCTGGGCGTACATCATCACGGTGTCGAGCGTCAGCGCCCCGCGCTTCCATTTGAACCACGGCCCCTTCGGCCGCCCGGCCAGATAGGCGCTGTCGCGCCGTTTCAGCATCAGCCCCTCGATGCCGTTCTCCCGCGCGCCCTCGCGCAACGCCACCAGCTCGTCCCAGGCCGTGAAGGGCACCATCGGCGACAAATCCATCCGCCGCGGCTGCACCGCCTCGAACCAGCGCTCCAGCCGGGCGCGCCGCTCGACGAAGGACAGGCCGCGCAAATCCTCCTCGCCGTCGAACAGGATGTCGTAGAGCCGCACCCAGGCCGGCCCGTCGCGCAGCATCTGCGCCGTCACCGTCTTGCGGTTGAGGCGCTGCTGCAGATCGTTGAAGGGCGCCACCACCCCGTCGCGCGCCACCAGCAGCTCGCCGTCCAGCACGGCGTCGAAGCTCATATGGTCGACGATGTCCGGAAAGGCGCCCGACACGTCGTCGCCGGTGCGGCTGTAGAGCCGCCGCTCGCCGCCGCGCGCCACCATCTGCACGCGGATGCCGTCCCATTTCCATTCGGCGGCATAGGCGGCGGGGTCGAGCCCGGCGCGGTCCTCCTCCTCCAGCGGGTGGGACAGCATCATCGGGCGGAAGCCGGCACCGGAGCCGGTGGCCGGCTGCTCGGCCCGCCCCTCCAGCCAGGCGAACAGCTCCGCATAGGGGGCGGTCAGCCCGTGCCAGACCTCCTCCACGTCATCGACGCTGACCTCCGGCCGCGCCGCTTTTCCCCACTCCGCCAGCGCCGTCTTGGCCAGCCGCGCCGACACGCCGATGCGCAGCGCCCCGGTGATGAGCTTCAGCAACGCAAACCGCCCCGACGAGTCGAGCGTGTCGAGCCAGCCCTCCACCAGCCCGATCACCTGCCCGCGCTTGGCGGCCCGCAGCCCCTCCACCACCTCGTCCAGGCTGGGCGGCAGACTGTTCGCGCGTTCAGCACGCTCCGGCCAGATCAGCGCCACCGTCTCCGCCAGATCGCCGACATAGTCGTAGGACAGCGCCAGCAATTGCGGATCGACCCGGCTCGCCGCCAGTTCGCGGATCGCCGCCGGCTTGGCCTCGCGGAAGCTCAGAGCCCCGGTCAGCGCCGCCAGCGCCCAGCCGCGCTCGGGGTCCGGCGCGGTGGCGAAATGCTCGACCAGCAGGCGGATCTTGCCGTTGCGCGACGGCATGAAGACCAGCGCGTCGATCAGCGCGGCAAAGCGGTTCACGACGCCTCCCCTTCCCCGGCCTTCTCCGAAATCCCTTCCGAATCCTCATCCTCGAAGCCGATCAGCGCCAGCGCGCGGGCGCGGATGCCGCGGCTGGTGGCGTAATGGACCAGCGCCTCCTCGCGGCCATGGGTCACCCAGACCTCCGGCGCACCGACATCCTCCAGCGTCTGGCAAAGCTCGTCCCAATCGGCATGGTCGGAGATCACCAGCGGCAGCTCCACCCCGCGCTGGCGGGCACGCTGGCGCACCCGCATCCATCCCGACGCAACCGCCACCACCGGATCGGCCAGCCGCCGCGCCCAGCGGTCGGCCACCGCCGCCGGCGGGGCCAGCACCAGCGCGCCCTTCAGATCCTCCTTCGCCGCCACCGTCGCCGGCCGCAGATCCCCCAACTCCACCCCCAGACTGCTGTAGAGCCGGCACAGCGGCTCCAGCGCGCCATGCAGCCAGATCGGCCGGTCGTACCCCGCCGCCCGCAGCAAGGTGATCAGCCGCTGGCATTTGCCGAGCGCATAGACGCCGACGACATGGCTGCGCTCCGGGAACAGCGCCATCGAATGCAGCAGTTTCTGCACCTCCCCCAGGTCGGGCGGGTGGCGGAACACCGGCAGGCCGAAGGTCGCCTCGGTCACGAAGACGTCGCAGGGCACCGGCTCGAACGGCGCACAGGTGCGGTCGAGCCGCCGTTTGTAGTCGCCCGACACCACCACGCGCGACCCGGCATGCTCCAGCACCACCTGCGCGCTGCCCAGCACATGGCCGGCCGGAACCAGCCGCACCGCCACGTCGCCGATGCGCAAGCTCTCGCCATACTCCAGCGGCTGCAGGTTTCCCCCCACCCCCTCGCCCATCCGCTGGCGCATGATGGCGAGCGTGCCGGGAGTCGCCAGCACATGGCGGTTGCCGGGCCTTGCGTGGTCGGAATGGCCGTGGGTGACGACCGCGCGCTCCACCGGGCGCACCGGGTCGATGTAGAAGCCTCCCGGCTCGACATAGAGCCCCTCGGGCAGGACCCTGATCCATTTGTCAGGATGCGGGCGATCGGGTTTGGACCCAGCCTGATTGGATTGTTGTGCAGCGGACATGCGTCCTAATATAGGGCGCGACAACCGGAGACCCAGCGCATGCACCCAATCCTGCTGCCGACCCCCGAGATTGCCGACGCGCTTGCCACGAGCCGCCCGGTGGTGGCGCTGGAATCGACCGTGATCTCCCACGGCATGCCCTATCCGCAGAATCTGGAGACCGCCCGCGCGCTGGAGGCGGAGGTGCGGGCCGCCGGCGCCATCCCCGCCACCATCGCGGTGATGGACGGCCGCATCCGCATCGGGCTGGACGACACGGCGCTGGAACGGCTGGCCATCGCCGGCCACAAGGCGCGCAAGCTGAGCCGCCGCGATCTGCCCATCGCGCTCGCCGGCGGCGGCATCGGCGCCACCACGGTGGCGGCGACGATGATCGGGGCGCGGCTGGCCGGCATCTCCGTCTTCGCCACCGGCGGCATCGGCGGCGTCCATCGCGGGGCGGAGAGCAGCTTCGACATCTCCGCCGACCTCGACGAGCTGGCCCGCACCTCCGTCTGCGTGGTCTGCGCCGGCGCCAAGTCGATTCTCGACCTGCCCAAGACGCTGGAGGTGCTGGAAACCCGCGGAGTCCCGGTGCTGGGCTTCGGCACGGACGAATTTCCCGCCTTCTACAGCCGCCGCAGCGGCCTGCCCGTCGATCATCGCTGTGACAACGTGCGACAGGTGGCAGACATCCTGCGGGCGAAATGGCAGCTTGGCCTGGAAGGCGGCGTGCTGCTCGCCAACCCCATCCCACCGGCCGACGAGCTGGACGCCGACCTGATGGAAGCCGCGGTCACCCAGGCGCTGGCCGATGGTGAAGCCAACAATATCAAGGGGAAGGACATCACCCCCCACCTGCTGGCGGCGCTGGAGCGCATCACCGGCGGGCGCAGCCTGACCGCCAACATCGCGCTGATCCGCAACAACGCGCGGGTCGCGGCAGGGGTCGCCGCCGCCCTTGCCGCCCCCTAGAACCGAACGGATAAGCCTACTCCTGCGGGGGTAAGGCTTTAGCCCCGGTACCGGCTTAAGACCCCGTTAACCGCCTGCGCGCAAATCTGTCGTCATCGAACGAGCGGAGGCTTCAATGCGCGCACCCAGCAGCACCTCGACCCTGGTTTCCCGGATGATCGCGATGGCCGGCCAAGGCGACGAGGCGCCGGGCGTCGCAGAGATGAAGGAGCCGGCGCACGTCAAGCGCATCGTCTGGGCCTCCCAGGCGGCCAAGCTGCGCGTGTCGCTGTCGTCCCGCTCCATCCACGAGATCGAAGCCGCCGTCACCGCCGACCTGGACAGCATGGAACTGCCGGAAGTGTTCTTCACCTCCGTCGAGGTGGGCGGCCATGTGGTGACCTGCGACCTCGACGCCTCCGGCACCGCCTCCATCTTCGGGCTGATCGAGGCCCACGAATATGACGACCTGGTGGAAGAGGCCGGCGACGACGCCCTGTTCGGCGTCGATTGGGACGGCGTCTACATCACCCCGGCCCGCACGCGGCACTGAGCGCGACCTCTCCGGTCCGACAAGCCCAGCCTCCGAAAGCGCCCCGCAGTCCGCCTGCGGGGCGTTTTGCGTTTACGGCCCTTCCCCAAATCATGACACCGGCGACGGCGGCCGGGTCGCCGCGGCGCAGGGCATGCCGACCACCACATCATCGCCGTCGATCAGCGGCAAGCCGGCCCGCCGCTCCTCCCAGGCCGCCAGGAAGGCGTCGATGCGGTCGGCCGGCAGCGGCCGGCTGATGAAATAGCCCTGGATCAGGTCGCAGCCCATCTGCGCAAGCACCTCCCACTGGGCCGCCTCCTCCACCCCTTCGGCCACCACGCTGCGGCTCAGGTCGTGGGCGATGCGCGAGATGGACGACACCATGCTGCGCGCGTCGGGGCGGCGGTGGACGTCGTCGATGAAGGCCTTGTCCAGCTTCAGCGTGTTGATCGGCAGCGTCCGCAGATAGGTCAGCGACGAATAGCCGGTGCCGAAATCGTCCAGCGCGATGTGGATGCCGGCCTGCCGCAGCGCGTTCAGCTTGCCGATGGCGGCGTCGAGCGAGCCGATCATCTGCGACTCGGTGATCTCCAGCTCCAGCCGGTGCGGCGGCAATCCGGTGCGGGCCAGGATCTCCAGCACCCGCGGCACGAAATCATGCTGGGCCAGCTGGACCGCCGACATGTTGATGCTCATCGTCACGTCGCCGGCCCTGCGGCAGGCCAGCCCGACCGCCTCGACGCAGGCGGTCTCCAGCACCCACAGCCCGAGCGGTACGATCAGGCCCGAATCCTCGCACACCGGAATGAAGCGGTCCGGCGACACCGGCCCCAGTTCCGAATCGGTCCAGCGGACCAGCGCCTCGAAGCCGCGGACCCGGCCGTCGGCCGTCGCGACCTGCGGCTGGTAATGCAGGCTGAAGGACTGGCGGTCGAAGGCCAGCCGGGCGCGGCTGAGCAGCTGCATGCGCTCCACCACGTTCAGGTTCATGTCGGCGGTGAAGGTGCAGATGCTTCCGCGCCCATTGTCCTTGGCCCGGTACATGGCGGTGTCGGCATTCTGCAGCAGATCGTCGAAACAGCGGCCGTCCCAGGGATAGCGCGCGATGCCGATGCTGCAGGAAACGTAGAAATGCTGCCCTTCGACCAGGAAGGGCGCGGCCAGAGCCTGCTCCACCCGCCGCGCCACCTCCGCCGGGGCACCGGCGTCGCCGCCCTGGACGACCACCACGAACTCGTCGCCGCCCAGCCGCGCGATGAACAGCCCCTCGCCCGCTCCCTCGCTGATGCGCCGGCCCATCATCGCCAGCAGCTCGTCGCCCGCCTTGTGGCCGAACCCGTCGTTGATGAACTTGAAATTGTCCATGTCGAGGAACAGCAGCGCCAGCGACCCGGCCTTGCCGCACGCCCTGTTGTCGGCGATCAGCCGGTCGACATGCCGTTCCAGCATCAGCCGGTTGGGCAGCCCGGTCAGCGAATCATAATGGGCCAGATGGTCCAGCCGCGCCTGCTGCTGCTTCTGGGCGGTGATGTCGGTGTAGGAGCCGCCCATCATCGTCGGATGCCCCTGCTCGTCGAACAGGGCCTTGCCGGTGGCGTACAGCCACAGGTAACTGCCGTCGCGGTGACGGACGCGGTATTCCACCCGGTATTCCGGCAGTTCGCCCGACAGGTGGCGGCACAGCTCCTCTTCCGCATGCGCGCGGTCATCCGGGTGGACGCGGTCGAACCAGGCCGCCAGCGAATTGATGCTGACGGCATCCACCCCCAGCAGTTCCTCGACCCGACCGGACAGGACCCGGCGGTCCTTGACGACGTCCCAGGTCCAGATGATGTCGCGCGACGCCTCGGCCACCAGCCGCATCCACCGCTCACGCCCGCGCAACGCCTCCTTGCTGGCGGTCAGCTCCTCCACCTTGGCCTGCAGCTCCCGGCGCGAGTCGCTGAGCGCATCGTTGCTCACCCGCAGCGCCGCCTCGGCCATCCGGCGTTCGCGCAGCGCGAAGGACAGCACCAGCACCATGCCGAACAGCAGCAGCAGCACGCCGCCGACCGTCACCACCAGCCAGCGGTAGGTCTCCATGAAGGAGAAGGGCTTGTTGATCAGCCGGTCGAGCGGCCCGAACGACATGGCGTCGATGCCATACCGCTCCGCCTGCCGGTAATCCGCCGCGCGTGAAACGGAGCGGTTCGCCTCCGCCGGCAGATCGGACACCCCGTCCCCGTTCAACATCCTGGCGGCCAGCCTTCCCACCGCCCGGCCGTGCTCCTGTGCGCTCAGCAGGCTGCCGCCGACGATGCCGTGGCCGAGCAGGAAGTCCTGCAGGCCATAGATCGGCGCTCTGCTCCGCTCGCTCATCAGGTCCAGGAACTCCTCGGGCGGCAGAACCACCCCGTCGGCATCGGAAGCATAGCTCCCGAGCAGCACGGCGCTGTTGGGCGGAAGGGTCGCCAGCCGATCCTCCAGCCGGGCGAAGGGCAGGTCGGGCAGCACATGCCGCTCCAGCCCGGCGGGAAGACGGCCGGCCGCCGCCAGCGCCTCGACCTCGACATCCAGGGCAAGTCCCGATTCGGTCTGGTCGCGCAGAAGGAACAGGTGGCGCAGCTTCGGGTTGGCCGCAGCCGCCATGCGGACGGTTCCTTCGATGTCCTTGCCCTCGTCCACCCCGACCACATTGCGCTCGCCTGCGGTCAGCTTGCGTGCCGTTGCCGCGATCACGCCGCCATGCACCAGCGGCACCGGCCCATACAATTCCCGCCGCAGGTCGAGAGCGAATTCCAATGCCGCATCGTCGGTGGTGATGATGGCATCGACGGTGCCCTGAGGATGGCGAAAGGCGATCAGTGCCCGCAGAAGCTCCAGGCCGCTCCGGTCCGGAAAGCGCTTCCAGTCCAGGTAATAGGCAATCACGATCGCGGTCGGCGCCTCCACCTCCAACAGCTTGGTGATACCGTCGGCCTGACCATGCGTCCACTCGTAGCCCTGGTGGTAGGAATGCAGGACCAGCACCGTCCGGTTCGCCGCCGACGGCCGTCCGGCGGCGGAGGACGCCATCGCCGCCAGCAGAAGTCCCAGCAGCAGGACGCAGCCGCGCACCCACCTGATGGGACGTATCGCAGGCCAGCTGGTCATGGAGCATCCTTCGGTCGCCGATCCGGCCGGACTTTTCGAACTCCGCAAAGTGATCGAAAATCTCCGACCCTCCCACCTTGAAGGATAAGCAGGCAAGGCACCTCAGCGCCACAGACTTCTTATAAGGGATCTTCCAATACTCTTGGTTAATTTCCATAGAAGATTGGAATACTCCCAAACCACACCCGCATGGGTCGTGCTTGATTATTTGTAATCCCGCCTCTTTTTGTGCAGTGCGAACAGCAAAGGCGGATGCCAGGCCTGGTCATTAACCTCCGCCGGCTCCGGCGAATCGTTGCGGAACGGACGACACAATCCGGCTGTTGTCCCGGCTGCACCCCGCCCCTTCCCCAATCCGGAGCCGGCCCCTTGTCCGCTGCCTTTTCCCAGCCCACTGCCAAGCCCCTGCCCTACGCCCCGTCGGTCGAAAATCCCGGTCCCGACGAAGCCCGAATCTTCGAGGAACTGGCCGAAACGCTGCTGTCGATCAGCGCCAAGACCTTCGAGGACAGCGGCCATGCGAACCGCAGCGTCCATGCCAAGAGCCACGGGCTGCTGATCGGCCGGCTGGACGTGCTGGACGATCTGCCGGCGGAACTGGCCCAGGGCCTGTTCGCGCGGCCGGAGAGCTATCCGGCGATCCTGCGGCTGTCGACCACGCCGGGCGACATCCTGCCCGACAGCGTATCGACCCCGCGTGGTCTGGCGGTGAAGGTGCTGGGCGTGTCCGGCGACCGGATGCCGGGATCGGAGGACGAGGCCACGCAGGATTTCGTCATGGCCAACGCCCCGGTCTTCTCGGCCCCCGACGCCAAGCAGTTCCTGAAGACGCTGAAGCTGCTGGCCGCCACCACCGACCGGGCGGAGACGGCGAAGACGGTGCTGTCGGCCGGCCTGCGTGCCGCCGAACGGGTGGTGGAGGCCTTCGGCGGCGAGAGCGCCACGCTGAAGACGCTGGGCGGCCACCCGGAAACCCACATTCTGGGCGAAACATTCTACAGCCAGGCCGCATTGCGCTTCGGCGACCATATCGCCAAGCTGCAGATCGTTCCGGTGTCTCCGGAACTGACCGCGCTGGCCGGCGCGGCGCTGACCGTCAACGGCAAGCCGAACGGTCTGCGCGAAGCGGTGGTGGAGTTCTTCCGCGACAACGAAGCCGTCTGGGAACTGCGCGCCCAGCTGCGCACCGACGAGGAGCGCATGCCGGTGGAGGATGCCAGCGTGCTGTGGCCGGAGGAGCTGAGCCCCTACCGCACCGTCGCCCGCCTCACCGTGCCGGCGCAGACGGCGTGGAGCGAGGAACGGTCGCGAGCCGGCGACGACCGGCTGTCCTTCAGCCCCTGGCACGGGCTGGCGGCGCACCGGCCGCTGGGTTCGATCATGCGCGCCCGCCGCCTCGCCTACGACCGCTCCGCCGAATTCCGCATGGACCGCAACGGCTGCCCGATGCACGAACCGGCTGCGGGCTACCGCCTGCCGGGGTAAGGCGTCAGCGCTCCCTCTCCCGCCCCGGGAGAGGGAAGGGGCCCATGCGGAGCATGGGAAGGGTGAGGGGTGAGGCGAGGATCAGAAATCCATGTCCGGATAGCCCCTCACCCTCCCCACGCCTGCGGCGCGGGTCCCCTCCCTCTCCCGGGGCGGGAGAGGGCGTTTAGCATCCCCCTCACTGCAGGCTGCGCTGCATCTCCTCGAAGGTGCGGGAAAACCCGTTCAGCGGAAAGTCGATGTCGCGCTTGCCCATGCGGGGGGAGTTGACGCGGACCAGGATGGACGAGCCGTTGCGGAACTGGTCGGCGACGCGGCCGGACACGAAGTTCGGGAACATGCACATGTTCAGCGTCGCCACATGCGATTCGATGCGCGGCTGGCGGTCGACGCGGATGGCGCAGCGGTCGATCAGGCCCTGGCTGGTGGTCAGGAACAGGTGGAAGTCGTTGCCGGTCGGAATGATGCTGAGCGCGATGAAGCCGACATCCTTCCCGTCGTCGAACAGGCGGTAGATCATCAGCCGGCAGGTCTTGCTGTCGGTCATCCGGTCGATGTCGCACTGGTTGGTCCAGGCGCCCTCGGGCCCGAAATCGGCGGCGGCCTTGGAGAAGTCCACGGCGGCGGCCGGCTTGGCGGAGAAAAGTCCCCCGGCAAGCGTCAGAGCCAGCAGTGCCGCAGCCGCAGCCGCCCTGAAGCCGCCCATCAGACCCTTTGCTCGCATCGCCCCGGCTCCCCGCCATCGTTGGTGTTAATACGGAATGCGCCATGATAACCGGGGACGGCGGGGGTGCAAGGCACGAGATGCCGCGTGGGGCAGACCATGAGGACCGGCCCCGCGCAGCATCGGGCGATCAGATGCGCCCTTCCTCGAAGTCGCGGAAGGCCTGCATCACCTCCTCCCGCGTGTTCATGACGAAGGGACCGCCCCAGGCGATCGGCTCGCCGATCGGCTTGCCGGCCAGCAGCAGGAAGCGGGCGCCGTCCGGCCCGGCCACCGCCTCCACCCGCTCGCCGTCGCCCAGCACGATCACCCGCGGCCCCGACAAAGCTCCCTCCCCGCCCACATCCAGCGTGCCTTCGAACAGCACCAGGAAGGCGGTGTGGCCGGCCGGCAGCGGTTCGGCGAAGGACACCGACGGCGGCAGCGTCACGTCGAAATAGCGGGCGTCGGTCGCCTCGGCCCGCACAGGCCCGGCCGTGCCGCGGGCGGTGTCGCCGGCGATGACGGTGACGGTCGCCCCACCCTCGCGCCGCTCCACCGGAATGGAAGCGGCCGGGAACTCCTGATAGCGCGGGTCGGTCATCTTCAGCCGGGCCGGCAGGTTGATCCACAGCTGGAAGCCGCGCATCAGCCCTTCGGTCTGCTCCGGCATCTCCGAATGGATCAGGCCGCGGCCGGCGGTCATCCATTGCACGCCGCCGGTCTCGATCACGCCCTCATGCCCATGGTTGTCGGCATGGCGCATGCGGCCGGCCAGCATGTAGGTCACCGTCTCGAACCCGCGGTGAGGATGGTCGGGGAAGCCGGCGAGATAGTCGGTCGGCTGGTCCGAGCCGAACAGGTCAAGCATCAGGAAGGGGTCGAGCGTGCGCAGGCGGGGCGTGCCCAGCATGCGGGTCATGCTGACCCCGGCCCCGTCGGAGGTGGCCATGCCCTCCACGGCGGCGAGCACCGGACGGACACCGGGGGTGGCGGGCTTGGTAGACATGGCGGCAACTCCTGGCAAAGCACAATGACGTTGCACCAGAGGTAGTCCGCCCCGGCCCCGCCGTGAAGCCGGCCCGCCCGCGCCACAGCGTTTCCGCCCGTGCAACAATCCAAACGAAAAAGGCCGCCGGAGAACCGGCGGCCTTCTCGAAGAGACCCGTGGGAAAGGGATTTGTCTTAGTGGATGCTCTCGCCATGCAGGGCGAGGTCGAGACCGTCGCGCTCCACATCCTCCTCGACGCGCAGGCCCATCACCACGTCGACGACCTTCAGCAGGACGAAGGTGGCGACGGCGCACCACACCATGGTGTAGAGCACGCCCTGGACCTGGATCCACACGGCGGCGGCGTTGCCTTCCAGCAGGCCCAGCGTGGCGTTGGGGTCGGCCTGCAGGACGGAGGCGAAGCCGCCTTCGCTGTTGGACACCGACATCTTGGCGAACACGCCGGTCAGGATGGCGCCGATCAGGCCGCCGACACCGTGCACGCCGAAGGCGTCCAGGCTGTCGTCATAGCCCAGCATGTGCTTCAGGCTGGTGGCCGACCAGAAGCAGACCACGCCGGCGACGATGCCGATGATGATGGCGCCCGTCGGGTCGACGAAGCCGGCGGCCGGGGTCACCGCGACCAGACCGGCGACGGCGCCGGAGATGATGCCGAGGATCGACGGCTTGCCCTTGACGATCCACTCCGCGAACAGCCAGCCCATGGCGGCACCGGCGGTGGCGATGTGCGTGGCGGCCAGCGCCATGCCGGCGCGCGGACCGGCGGTCAGGGCCGAACCGGCGTTGAAGCCGAACCAGCCGACCCACAGCAGCGAGGCGCCGATCAGCGACAGCACCAGGTTGTGCGGCATGAAGGCTTCCTTCGGGTAGCCCTTGCGCTTGCCGATCACCAGCGCGGCGACCAGACCGGCGACACCCGCGTTGATGTGCACGACCGTGCCGCCGGCGAAGTCCAGCACGCCCAGGCCGAACAGGAAGCCCGACGGATACCAGACCCAGTGAGCGATCGGCGCATAGACCACGATCGACCACAGGGCGGTGAAGACCAGCAGCGAGGAGAACTTCATGCGGTCGGCGAAGGCGCCGGTGATCAGGGCCGGGGTGATGATCGCGAAGGTCATCTGGAACATCATGAAGACCGGCTCGGGGATCGTCGTCGCGACACCCGACCCCGTCGCCTCGCCCAGCACGAAGGCCTTCGAGAAGTCGAGCCCGTTCAGGAAGAGCCGGTCGAGCCCGCCGACATAGGCGCCGGTGCCGGTGAAGGCCAGGCTGTAGCCGATCACGTACCACAGGACGCTGATCAGGCAGGTGATGGCGAAGCTCTGCATCACCGTCGACAGCACGTTCATCTTGCGGACCATGCCGCCGTAGAACAGCGCCAGGCCGGGGATGGTCATCATCAGCACCAGCGCGGTGGAGATCAGCATCCAGGCGGTGTCGCCGCCATTCAGCGCCGGAGCCGCCGGCGCGGCAGCAGCGGCGGCCGCGGCCGCATCTTGGGCAAGGGCTGCGGCCGGCATGCCGACCGTGCCCAGAGCAACCGCCATCATCGGTGCGGCCAGAAGGAACAGACGGTTCATCGAGGCTCCTCTTTCTCCAAAATCGCTCCCGCCCCGATACGGCCGGCGCGGCACCGGAGGTGTTCCGCGCGCTGGGCACCGCACTGGGGCGACCCCGTCCCGGTCGCCCCGTCCCCGGCAAAGACGGGGCGGCGGACGGGACCAAGGACGCCTCCAGCGTTACAAGAAGCGTGCCAGTCGAAAACGGCTTGGAATCGTCAGGGTTGTCCCAGGACCGGACCCCCGAACGGGCAGCCCCGGACGAGTCGCACCCGGTGTCTGCACAGAAAACAGGCAGGCTCCGGAACCCTCATTCTGCTGCAATTTTCGGGCTTTCGACCGATCGGCAGGACCGGACTCCCTGATCTGGCCCGGCATTCTGGCTGCCATTCCGGCAGATGATGAAAATTTAGGCAGAGATCGGCCCGCGCGGCGGTCACTGGAGCGGCATCGGGGGCGCGACATCGGGCAGCACCCTACCCCGTCCATCCAGTCCTTTCGGCTTGCCCCGCATTCTCCACCGCTTTCCTCCTAGGACCGCGGGTTGAAGATCCGGCGGGTAAGCCGAGGCAAACCCGACGCCGGGCCTATTGGACATGGCGGCGAGATGTGGCACCGTCAACGCCTCCAATTGGATTGGCCGCTCGCCCGCGGCCGCAAGAATAAGGCAAAGGGGGTAACGGCCATGCTCGACAAACGCGATCTGCGCCTCGCACCGCGACGTGCGGTGGCGCTGGTGCTGGCCGGGGGACGCGGAAGCCGTCTGAAGCAACTGACCGACCGGCGGGCCAAGCCGGCCACCTATTTCGGCGGCAAGTACCGCATCATCGACTTCGCGCTGTCCAACTGCGTCAATTCCGGCTTCCGCCGCATCGGCGTGCTGACGCAGTACAAGTCGCACAGCCTTCTGCGCCATCTCCAGCGCGGCTGGAACGTCTTCCGCGGCGAGATGAACGAGTTCTGCGACCTGCTGCCGGCCCAGCAGCGCGTCAGCGAGACGGAGTGGTACCAGGGCACCGCCGACGCCGTGTACCAGAACCTGGACATCCTGCGCGACCACGAGCCGGAATATGTCCTGATCCTGGCCGGCGACCACATCTACAAGATGGATTACGGCGCGCTGCTGCTCGACCACATCGACCGGCAGGCCGACGTCACCGTTCCCTGCATCGCCGTTCCCCGCGAACAGGCGAGCGGCTTCGGCGTGATGCACATCGACAACGACCGCCGCATCATCGACTTCGTGGAAAAGCCGGCCGATCCGCCGCCGATGCCCGGCCGCCCCGATCTGGCGCTGGCCAGCATGGGCATCTACGTCTTCAACGCCCAGTTCCTCTACGACCAGCTGGAGCGCGACGTCGCCACCCCCGGCTCCAGCCGCGATTTCGGCAAGGACATCATCCCGCATCTGGTGAAGACCGGCGCCAGGATCATCGCCCACGACTATGCCGACAGCGCCATCATCGACGCGCCCGACGACGCCCCCTACTGGCGCGACGTCGGCACCATCGACGCCTATTGGGAAGCCAACCTGGACCTCTGCCACGTCACGCCGCAGCTGAACCTGTACAACCGCGACTGGCCGATCTTCACCTATCAGGAACAGCTGCCCCCGGCGAAGTTCGTCTTCGACGACGAGAACCGCCGCGGCATGGCGGTGGACAGCCTGGTGTCGGGCGGCTGCATCATCTCCGGCTCCACCGTGCGGCGGTCGCTGCTGTTCAGCTCAGTCCGCGTCAACTCCTACAGCGAGCTGCACGAGGCGGTGGTCCTGCCGGAATGCGACATCGGCCGTCATTGCCGCCTGAAGAAGGTGGTGATCGACCGCGGCGTCAGCATCCCCAACGGCCTCGTCGTCGGCGAGGACGCGGAGCTGGACGCCAAGCGCTTCCACCGCAGCGAGGGCGGCGTCGTCCTCATCACCCGCGAGATGATCGAGAAGCTGCCGAAGGAGTAGGAAGCCTCCTCCCCCTCCGAGCGAAGCCGACCCCTCACCCCTGCGGCCGTCATTCCCGCGAAGGCGGGAATCCAGTTCCCGAAGCCGATCTTCGGAACAGCCTGGATCCCCGCCTTCGCGGGGATGACGGCCAAGTGAGCTACAGGCCAGCCTTCCCCCGCCTTTCGCCCCTCCCGCCTTTCACCCGAGTGCCTTCCCGATGCGCGTCCTTTACGTCACGTCCGAATGCTACCCGATGGTCAAGACGGGGGGGCTGGCGGACGTGTCCGCCGCCCTGCCGCCGGCCCTGAACGCCGCCGGCGCCGATGTCCGCCTGCTGCTGCCGGGATATCCCGCCGTTCTCAACAGCCTGCAGAACCTGCACGAGGTCGGCGACCTGATCACCGACCTGCCCGGCTGCGACCGCGCCCAGCTGTGCATCGGCCGCACCGCCGACGGGGTCCTCGCCTATGCGCTGAACGCGCCGTCGCTGTACGATCGTCCCGGCAACCCCTATCTCGGTCCGGACGGCAAGGATTGGGCCGACAACGCCCTGCGTTTCGCCGCGCTCGCCTGGGTCGCCGCCGGCTTCGCGTCGGAGGTTTCCTACGATCCCT
The DNA here is from genome assembly GCF_003115935.1 of Azospirillum sp. TSH20. NCBI lineage: Bacteria > Pseudomonadati > Pseudomonadota > Alphaproteobacteria > Rhodospirillales > Azospirillaceae > Azospirillum > Azospirillum sp. TSH20. The sequence goes on along the minus strand of NZ_LGQU01000018.1, from coordinate 24,272 downwards.
GGTGGCGGCCCGACATCCTGCACGGCCATGACTGGCAGGCCGGGCTGATCCCCGCCTATCTGACCCTGCGCCCCGACCGCTTCGCCGCCCCCTTCCGGCCGGGCACCGTGCTGACCATCCACAACATCGCCTATCAGGGCGTCTTCGGCCCCTGGATGATGGGCGACATCGGCCTGCCCTCCTCCAGCTTCCGCATCGACGGCGTCGAGTATTACGGCAACATCAGTTTCCTGAAGGCCGGTTGCTTCTACGCCGACCGCCTGACCACGGTCAGCCCGACCTACGCCAACGAGATCCAGACGGCGGAACACGGCACCGGCCTGCAGGGCCTGCTCGCCACCCGGTCCGACGTGCTGACCGGCATCCTGAACGGCGTCGATTACGCCGTGTGGGACCCGGCGACCGACCCGCACCTCCCCGCCCGCTACACCCCCGACGACCTGGGCGGCAAGGACGCCTGCAAGGCCGACCTGCAATCCGCCTTCGGCCTCGACCGCCGCCCCGACGCCCCGCTCGCCGCCGTGGTCAGCCGCCTGACCTGGCACAAGGGCCTGGACTTGGTTCTGGAGGCCGCCAGCCAATGGGTGTCCTGGGGCGGCCAGCTGGTGGTTCTCGGCAGCGGCGACGCCTCCAGCGAGGCCGGTTTCCGCCACCTCGCCCAATGGCACCCGCACTCCATCGGCGTCCGCGTCGGCTATGACGAGCCGCTGTCCCACCGCATCCAGGCCGGTTCCGACCTGTTCCTGGTGCCGTCCCGCTCTGAGCCCTGCGGCCTGACCCAGCTCTACGCCCTGAAATACGGCACCCTGCCGCTGGTCCGCCGCACCGGCGGCCTAGCCGACACGGTGATCGACGCCAACCCCGCCGCCAGTGCCGACGGCAGCGCCACCGGCTTCCAGTTCGTCAACGCCACCGGCCAGGAACTGGTCTGGGCCCTGCGCCGGGCGCTGACCGTCTACCGCAAGCCGGAGCGCTGGCACGCGATGCAACGCCGCGCCATGACGCGGGACTTCGGCTGGCACGGGCCGGCGGAGGAGTACATGGAGCTGTACCGGGGGATCGCTGGGCGGTGAGGCCCCGGCGAGGCCCCCCTGGGGCTTCGCATCCGCCCGCCCCACCACACCATCATTGCGCCCATCCCCCGTCCGCCCTATGTTCCCGGCAAACTATCGCTTGTCCGGGCCCCGATGACTGACCTCTCGCACATCCGCAATTTCTCGATCATCGCCCACATCGATCATGGCAAGTCCACCCTTGCCGACCGGTTGATCCAGCAGTGCGGCGGCCTCGACGCGCGCGAGATGCGCGAACAGGTGCTCGACAGCATGGACATCGAGCGCGAGCGCGGCATCACCATCAAGGCCCAGACCGTCCGCCTGCTCTACAAGGCGGAGGACGGCAAGCAGTACACGCTGAACCTGATGGACACCCCCGGCCACGTCGACTTCGCCTATGAGGTCAGCCGGTCCCTGGCCGCCTGCGAGGGCTCGATCCTGGTGGTCGACGCCTCCCAGGGCGTGGAGGCGCAGACGCTCGCCAACGTCTATCAGGCGATCGACAACAACCACGAGATCATCCCGGTCCTCAACAAGATCGACCTGCCCGCCGCCGAGCCGGAGCGGATCAAGCAGCAGATCGAGGACGTGATCGGCCTCGACGCCTCCGACGCGGTGGAGATCTCGGCCAAGTCCGGCCTCAACATCGGCGCGGTGCTGGAGGCGGTGGTCAAGCGGCTGCCGCCGCCCAAGGGCGATGCCGACGCGCCGCTGAAGGCCCTGCTGGTCGATTCCTGGTACGACCCCTATCTCGGCGTCGTCATTCTGGTGCGCGTGGTCGACGGCGTGTTGAAGGTCGGGCAGAAGGTGCGCTTCATGGCCGCCGGCTCGGCCCATGACGTCGACCGCGTCGGCGTCTTCACGCCGAAGGCGCTGCTGACCGGTGAGCTGCGGCCGGGCGAGATGGGCTTCATCACCGCCGCGATCAAGGACATCACCCAGACCAAGGTCGGCGACACCATCACCGACGAGCGCAAGCCGGCGACCGAGGCTCTGGCCGGCTTCAAGCCGTCCATCCCCGTGGTGTGGTGCGGCCTGTTCCCGGTCGACGCCGCCGATTTCGAGCGGCTGCGCGACAGCTTGGGCAAGCTGAAGCTGAACGACGCCAGCTTCCATTACGAGGCGGAGACATCGGCGGCGCTGGGCTTCGGCTTCCGCTGCGGCTTCCTCGGCCTCTTGCATCTGGAGATCATCCAGGAGCGGCTGGAGCGCGAGTTCAACCTCGACCTGATCACCACCGCGCCGTCGGTGGTCTACAAGCTGACGATGACCGACGGGACGGTGCGGGACCTGCACAACCCGGCCGACATGCCCGACGTGATGCGGATCGACCACATCGACGAGCCGTGGATCAAGGCCACCATCATGCTGCCCGACGAGTATCTCGGCGGCGTCCTGCAGCTTTGCACCGAGCGGCGTGGCCAGCAGATCGAGCTGACCTACGCCGGCTCCCGCGCCATGCTGGTCTACCGCCTGCCGCTGAACGAGGTGGTGTTCGACTTCTACGACCGGCTGAAGTCGATCAGCCGCGGCTATGCCAGCTTCGACTACCAGATGGACAGCTATGAGGAAGGCGACCTCGTGAAGCTGTCGATCCTGGTGAATGCCGAGCCGGTGGACGCCCTGTCGATGATCGTCCACCGCAGCCAGTCCGAACGCCGCGGCCGTCAGCTGTGCGAACGCCTGAAGGAGCTGATCCCGCGCCAGCTCTTCAAGATCGCCGTCCAGGCTGCCATCGGCGGCAAGATCATTGCCCGCGAGAGCATCAGCGCCATGCGCAAGGACGTGACCGCCAAGTGCTACGGCGGCGACATCAGCCGCAAGCGCAAGCTGCTGGACAAGCAGAAGGAAGGCAAGAAGCGCATGCGCCAGTTCGGCCAGGTCGAAATCCCGCAGAGCGCCTTCATCGCGGCGCTCAAGATGGGCGACGAGTAAGGATACGGAAAGGCGGGCTTCGGCCCGCCTTTTTTATCTTATCGAATATGTTAGGCGGCCCCCTGGCCAATGCCCGGAATTTTGACGCTCAGATCGACGGCGGCAACATGACCGGTATCGGGGCCTAGTTTTTCGACAGGAGGTTCGTCACTGTCTGACCGCTGCCTTGCCTTGTCGTTCTCCTTGACCGACTGCCACCAATTCGCCAAGCACTCTATTGTCTCTTTGTAGTTTGGTGGAAGCGTTCTCAACTGAGGATCAGCGTCTGTTACAATAAACGGGTAAAGCATATAGTCTTCATTTCTTCTAATGAAGATATTGCAGAAATTTCTTACACTGCTTTTTTCAGAACGGACTTGTCTCTTTACGTCGTCTTCTGCCCTGGAAAAAGAATCGCCCTTCAGCGTATCTATCCAGAACAACGGGTAAGGATTGCCCCCCAATACCCCTTTTAGAGACTCGCTGCCGTCAAAATGAATGTCTATGTCGTCATGTCCCAGTGGATCGTTTACGCTTGCTATGAGAAGAGCCAGTTCCGCAGAGATCATGAATTTTCGCGACGTCGATCTGGCTGCAATCCGGAATCCCGTATCCATGGACGGACCTATAAAATCCCTGACAAGACCGACCCTTTCTTCTGGACAATTGTGCCAAGTATCGAGGAGATGAAAATGAACATATTCCGGAAGGGAATATACACCGTCTAGCGCATCGCTTTTTTCCAGAGACTGAAAAATGACTTCCGTGTTTGAAATTGGAAACCCAGCCGTCCAGGCAGCAAGCTTGACATCAAGCTTTTGCTTTTTTTCCCGCAATTGGTTCCTGTAATCGCGCGCCACTTTCAGCCAGCAGCTGATTGTTGCAAAACACTCTATCGAATCCACCAAGTCCTTAACGTAAACAAGCTCATCCCCGTTGCTTTTCCAAAGCTGGGGCGGCTCACCTTTCTTCCAATCGATTCCGGCCGACAGGCTATCGCAGTAGCTGTCCCAATGCGTCGCAAACTTTTCCTGAATATCCTTGTAAAATCCTGATACAGCCGGAAGCCATCGGACATTGACGTCCTCAATCCCGGCGTCATGCTTCGGTTTTTGGATAGGAAAAACACCTCCCTGCTTGAAAGCAGTGGAGCCAACCAAATCGATGCTTAAAAACAACCTCAACTTGGGGCGAAGAAACTCTGGAACATCTTCAAAGCTCATAGCAAGTCTCAAACCTTCGAGAGCCCAAGCGCCTCCGCACGGACCTCAGCGGCCTTCAGGGATACACCGAATTTTTCGGATATCTTGTGAAGATTCCCCTGCACTTCACGATGATATTCAGAAAAACTTTCCGCCGGCATCAGGAAGGCCGCTGCAAACCAATTCGCCTCCCATTCGGACCGGTCAGAGCCATAACGGGCTGCAACCATTTTGTCCGGCACGGTCTGGCCGTTCTGACGCCGCCAGAGGTAATGCAGGACGTAATGACCGATCTCATGGGCGATGGTGAAACGGTCACGAGCAAGGCTGGTATTGATGGACAGGTTGATCTCGAAGTTTCCGTCGCCATAGACATGCAGGGAACCCGAGTCGCTCTCGCCCAGCCCGGAGAACTGGCGATAGGCCAGACGGCCGCCCATCCGCTGCAGAACCTTGGACAGATCGCCACCCGGCTCGAACTCCAGCATCCGGGCGACTTGCTCGGCAAGCTGGTGAACGGCATTTTTCGGCAGATTGCTGGGCTCGGCCGCTGCAAAGCCACTGTCCGACATCATTCGCTCCAACCCATAGAACGCCAGCGCCTACTACGGAAATTCATAGTCATAGAATCAGCGCACGCTCGCATTCTCAACAGTTTTTCGCAAGAAGGGATACTCTCCACCCTGAATTTCCTTGACTGCCCAAAAACCGCTCACTCGTCCGATCCGCCAAAATTTCACGCAGATCACCCACGCAAATGGTGCGGAGCCAGCGGGGCCAATTTTTCGAGGTTACGGATGAAGGCATGGAGTTCGACATATAGATCTATGGACATGTCCTGGCCCGCACCGGGGGTCTGCAGCAACTCCCAATAAAGCGGTTTCACGCTGACGGCGATGCTCATGCGGTCGAGCGGGTGCATCGTCGGCCCATGGCTGACGATCATTGTAGCCCTATGGTGACGCGCACTTGAGGATTAGAAAATTGTGTATGAGCATGCAGAAGCGCCGATTTCCTGCTCTCCTCCGGAAACAAATCCGGCGCTTGCGTGTCATCACTCTGGGATAAGGGCGCCGCGTCTGCGCGGCGCCTCCCCTGTTGTGGTTCAATTCCGGGAGGATGACATGCGCAAGTTTCTCGCCGCCGCGGTTCCGGCCCTGATGCTGATGGCCGTTGCCGCGCCGGGCCATGCCCAGACCAGCGGGTCGGCAAGGTCCAATGCGGTCGCCAACGGCACGATGGACAGCGGCGCCCGCGACGTCCAGGCCAGCCGGGCCATGATCGGCAAGCGGGTGGTCCACCGCCATGGCGGGCCGGTCGCCGGCACCGTCCAGAATGTGACCACCGATGCCCAGGGCCAGACGATGGTCGAGCTGAAGCTCGCCAAGTCCGGCCAGACCGTCATGCTGCCGCCGGCCTCGTTCGAACGGCGGGGCAAGCAGATCATCGTCATGCAGGACGCCAGCGAACTGCAGCAGCTCGCCCAGTACAGCAATCAGGCCAACACCGGCTACGGCAGCTCGACGGGTGGAGCGGGCGGCCAGATGGGCGGCTCCATGGGCGGTATGGGGTCTGGCGCCATGAATCGCGGGTCGATGGACAGCGATTCGATGAACAGGGGCTCCATGGGCACCGGCACCATGAACCGCGGGTCGATGAACCAAGGCTCCATGAATCAGGGCACTATGGGCAACGGCACGATGAACCGCGGCACCATGTCGCCGAACCAGCCCGGCATGGGCCAGTAACCGTCTGCCGGAGGCGGAGGGTCCAACCGACGCCCCCGCCTCCGGACAACAACTCTCAATCCCCGATCACCGTCAGTTCGCCCGCCTGCGGCACCGGCATCGCCGCCTTGACTGCCTCGGCGTCCAAACCGCCGGCCAGCAAACAGACCAGCTTGGCGTAGCTCGCCTCCGGCGTCATGTCATAGGCGCCGATCGCACCGACGGCGCCCAACCCGGTGGCATAGGCGCCGGGCAGCACCGCGCCGCGCTGCACCTGGGTGTTGTCCATCAGCACGACCCCGGCCGTCACCGCCGCCGACAGGGCGCCGAGGAACTCCGGATCGGTCGGGCCGTTGCCCTCGCCGAAGGCCAGCAGCACCGCCCCCTTCGCCGCCGGGCTGGTGGCGGTCAGCATCGCCGACACCGTGCTCGCCCGAATGCCGGGGTACAGCCACAGCATGACGACGGAGAACCCCGCCAGCGCCGCCGGCAGGGCGTCCAACGTTGCCAGCCGCTTGGCCCGGTTGTCCGGCTCGGCCAGTGAAACGCTCTTGTCCGGCATCGGCAGCCAATGGGGCTCGTTGCGGGCGACCACGCTGCCGACGCTGGCGAGTGGCGGGAAGTTCGGCGAATCGAAGCCGGCGAAGCGGTTGGCGTCGACCTTGGACGAGCGGTTGCCGCGCAGCAGCTTGGTGTCGAAATAGACGCAGACCTCCGGCACCGGCAGGGTTCCCGCCACCACGATGGCGCCGACCAGATTGGCCGGCGCGTCGCTCAGCGTGAAGGACAGCGGCACCTGCGACCCGCTGAACACCACCGGCTTCGACAGGCCGGGCAGCAGGAAGGACAGGGCCGACGCGCTGTAGGCCATGCTGTCGGTGCCGTGCAGCACGACGAAACCGTCATACCGGTCATAGACCGACAGCAGCCGCCGGGCGATGGCGACCCAGTCCGCCGGCGTCATGTTGGAGCTGTCGAGCGTGCGGTCGAACCAGTCCATGGTCCAGTTCAGGTCCGGGTAATCCTGCACCCGGTGGCCCGACAGGCCGGGCACCGCCAGCACCAGCTTCTCGAACTCCGCGCCCGGCACCGGGGCCAGCGCCCCGTCGGGATTGGTCACGCACCCGATGGTGCCCCCGGTATACAGCACATAGACCCGCGACATCGCCCGTTCCTCCCGGCTTTCTTGTCGGCGGCAGGATAGGCTGGCGCCCGCCTATTTCTCAAGCCGCAGCCGGTCCCGGACTGCCAGCGGCGAGCGCACCGACGACGGCGCCTGTTCCGCCATCAGGCGATGGCCGAACACGGGAAGGGCCGACGGCACCGGGTTGTAGGCAAGGCGGAAGCGCCGCGGCTCCGGCACCGCGGGCTCCGGCATGACAGGCAACTCCATGCGGGCGGCCCCGAGAACCGCACCGGTCCAGGCGGCGAACAGCGACATGATCGGACACTCCAAAGGGTTCGGAGACCGACAATGGGGCGGGCGCCATTCCCTTGGAAACGAATAGGCATTATGCCGTCATCACGATTCGTAATGACCGCCCCGTTGCGGACGGCCGGGCGCTCTGCTTGAATAAGCGGCAACTTCCGGTTCCCCGCCATGCCCGCCAATCTCGATACCGACCTGCTGCGCGCCTTCGTCGCCGTCGCCGACAGCGCCAGCTTCACCCGTGCCGGCGAAAGGCTGGGCCGCACCCAGGCGGCGGTCAGCCAGCAGGTGCGCCGGCTGGAGGACACGGTGGGCAAGCGCGTGTTCGAACGCGACACCCACGGCGTGCGCATGACCCGCGACGGCGAGGTGCTGCTGGCCTATGCCCGGCGCATGCTGACCCTGAACGACGAGGTGCTGGCCCTGATGCACCGCAGCCCGACGGTTGCCAGCGTCCGCATCGGCACGCCCGACGATTACGCCACCATGCTGCTGCCGGAAATTCTGGCCCGCTTCAACGCCGCCTATCCCGAGGTGATGGTCGAGGTCATCTGCGACAACAGCCCCGATCTGGTGGCGGAGATCGACAAGGGCCGCTACGACCTCGCGCTCGTCACCCGCAAGGCCGGCGAGGCCGGCGGCGAGCTGGTGCGGCAGGAGCCGGTGGCCTGGGTCGCCCCGCCGCTCGACCCCGTATCGCCGCCGGGACATCGCCCGGTGGAAAGCCTGGACCCGCTGCCGCTGGCGCTGTTCCCCAAGGGCTGCGTCGTGCGCGACCTCGCGGTCGCCGCGCTCGACGGCATCGGCCGCGACTGGCGCGTCGCCTTCACCAGCAAGAGCGTCGTCGCCGTCCATGGCGCAGTGATGGGCGGGCTGGGGGTGACGGCGATGGAATGTTGCACCGTTCCGCCCAGCCTGCGCCGCATCGGCGCCGCGGAGGGGTTTCCCGGCCTGCCGGACGTCGACATCGCCCTGCACCGCGCCCGCGGCACGGCGCCCAAGCCGGTGCGGCTGCTGGCCGACGCCATCCACGACCTTGTCGGCCATGACTTGCTTGGCCGGCGGGAACCGGGCCTTGCTTCACCGGTGTCCGCGAAGGAAGTTGCCACATGAAAGCCGTGCCGACCCGCCGCCTGCTGCCGGCGCTCGCCGTCGCCCTCGCTTGTGTCGGGTTCATCGCCGCCGCCCCGCCGGCGCGGGCGCAGAGCCCCGTCGCCATCGGCGCCCCGCTGACCGGAGAGGTGGTGCTGAACCGCGACATCGAGGTGCGGATCGGCCCCAGCGAAGATGCGCGCATCGTCATGACGCTGAAGCAGGGCAAGGCGCTGAACGCGCTCGGCACCCCGCGCGGCACCTATTGGACGGAGGTCGCCATCGGCGGCCAGCCCATCGGCTATGTTCCCGCCGATTCGCTGGACCCGGCGCTGATGGTCACCGGCCGGCCGGCCATCGGCGGCGAGGGACCACGGGCGCACAAGCCTGCCGACCCGGCGAAACCCGGCTCCGGCAAGCCGGCGGCGGACGCTCCCCTGCCCCACCGCAGCGCCGCCGTCGTGCCGCGCGCGGCCTGGGACAAGGCGGCGCAGACCCCGGCGGAAGGCTATGTCGTCGCCGCCGGCCCGATCTCCGCCACCGAGATCCTGAGCAACCGCAAGCGGCGCCCCTTCACCCTGCGCCAGGGCGACGTGGTGGCGCTGATCAGTGCGGCGAACGGCGAGGCCACTCTGGCCCTGCCCGCCGGCACCCGCGCGCTGGCGCCGGTCCAGGGGCTGGTCGGAGTGGTGGCGCCCTACCCGCTGCCGGGCATGCCGCCGGTGGAGCCGGGCATGCTCTACGGCATCAAGCTGGGCGAATATGTCAGCTACGCCGAGGGCCTGCGCGCCTGGAAGGAGTTCACCGCCGGACCGGGCAGCACCTATCGCGACCTGCCGCCGATGGTCTGGCCGGTGTTCCGCAAGGGCCGCCTGCTGTACGAGGTCGGGGTGGCCCCCTTCACCCGGCTGCAGGTCGACACCGCCTGCGGCACGTTGGCGCAACGCGGACTCGATTGTACGGTGATCGAGTTGGATACGTTCTGATAGTTTGCACCAATGGGCCGGCCACGCCCACCCTCATGACGCTTTCACGATCGAAGAGCCATGACCGACGCCGACCCGACTGGACCAGAGGACGAGGCCCGAACCGATCCGGCACCGGAAAGCGGTGACGAGGATCTGGTGTTCCTCGACGATGCCGCCCCGGACGGGGATGCATCAGGCGGGGGCGCGGAGGAGCAGCCCGGCAGCCGCTGGACCATGCTGATCGTCGACGACGAGCCGGAGGTCCATGCGATCACCAAGCTCGTCCTGTCCGACTTCGCCTACAAGGGGCGCAAGGCGCGCTTCCTGTCCGCCCATTCGGCGGCGGAGGCGCGGCGCATCCTGGCGCGGGAAAGCGACATCGCGCTGATCCTGCTCGACGTGGTGATGGAGACGGAGGATGCCGGCCTGCGGCTGGTCCACCACATCCGCGAGGAGCTGCGCAACCGCAACGTCCGCATCATCCTGCGCACCGGCCAGCCGGGACAGGCGCCGGAACGGGCGGTGATCCTCGATTACGACATCAACGACTACAAGGCGAAGACCCAGCTGACCGCCCAGCAGCTGTTCACCACCACCGTCGCGGCCCTGCGCTCCTACGAGGACATCGTAACGATCGACGCCAACCGCCGCGGCCTGGAGAAGATCATCGAGGCGTCATCGTCGCTGTTCCGCGCCCGCTCGATGAAGCTGTTCGCGGCGGGCGTGCTGACCCAGCTGTCGGGCCTGCTGGGGGTGGGGCCGGACGCCATCCTCTGCATGCAGCGCGGCGGTGCCGGCGCGGCGGGCTGCACCCCGTCGGGATGCGCCCCATCGGGATGTCCCACCAGCCTCTATGTGCTGGCCGGGTCGGGCCGGTTTGAGGCGCTGATCAACGAGCCCGCCGCCGGCCATGTCGACCCGGCCGTGCTGGACGCGGTGACCGCCTGCCTGGAAAGACAGGCGCATGGCTATGCCGGCGACCATTGCACGCTCTACATACGCACGCCGAACGACCGCGAGACGGTGGTTTATCTGCGCTCCAACCGGCCGCTGTCCGAACTCGACCGCAAGCTGATCGAGGTGTTCTGCGGCAAAATCTCCGTCGGCTTCGACAATCTGCACCATTACGAGCAGCTCTACCGCGCCCAGCAGGGCACGCTGGCGGCGCTGGCCGATCTGGCCGAACGCGGCCGCGGCGCGCTGGGCACGGACGGCGCGGCAGCGGAGAAGGCGGCGGAGAAGACGGCCGATATGGCGGCCGAAATAACTGGGGACAGCCGCTTCAGCCGCTCGCTGCGCATCGCCGCGATCACCGAACGGATCGCCCGCCGCCTGCATGCCGACGGCCTGTTCCCCGAGTCGCTGGACGAGTCGACGCTGGAGATCATCGGGCTCGCCGCCATCCTGCACGACATCGGCAATGCCGCGGTCGATCCGGACATCCTGTCGAAGCCGGGCCCGCTCGATCCGACGGAACGCAGCGCCATGCAGACCCACACGGTGGCCGGCGCCGCCCTGCTGCACCATGCCAGCCATCTGGCCGACGGTCCGACCCATCTGCATCTGGGGGCGGCGGTTGCGCGCTGGCATCACGAGAATTGGGACGGCACCGGCTATCCCGACGGCCGCACCGGGGCGGCGATCCCGCTGTGCGCCCGCATCGTCGCCGTCGCCGACGCCTATGACGCGATGACGCGCGACCGTCCCTATCGTCCGGCGCTGGACCGTGCTCACGCCGTGGAGGAAATCCGGCGGCTGGCCGGCCTGCGCTTCGATCCGGCGGTGGTCGATGCCTTCCTCGCCGTGCTGCCGGAGATCGACCGGCCCGGTTCCGGGGCAGGTCCTGCAACCTGACGGGCGGCCAGACAGGCGGGATGCCGCACCCCTACCCCCGCCCCCTTTCCCTTCGTCCTATCGGCTGCAAAGGGCCTCGACCGCCTCGCGCAGCGGCCCGACCTGCACCGGCTTCAGCAGCAGCTGGCAGCCCAGAAGTTCGGCCTCGTCACGCCGCTCGGGCGTGCTGTCGCCGGTCAGGATGATCGCCGGGATCTGCTGCCCGGTTTCGGCGCGGACGCGCTCCACCACCTCCCGCCCGGTACGGCCGGCCGGCAGGTAATGGTCGGCGATGATCAGGTTCGGCGCCCGGCCCAGACCGCCGAGTTGAGCCTCCAGCGCGGCGGCGCTCAGCGCCTTCACCACCTCGTACCCCCAGCCGTCCAACAGGATCGCCAGCCCCTCGACAATCGAGCGGTCATCGTCGACCACCAGGATCAGCGGCCTGACGGACTCCGGTTTGGTTGCCTGACTGCCTGTAGGATCAGCCATTGATTTCTCCCGGTCTGTCGCTTGCATCGAATTGGACATCGGGCATGCCAAGGCAATGCAAGCGCCGCCTGTGGCCTAACCGTGACATCGGACACATCATAGGCTTACGACGGGCAAACAATCCCAGGGGCCGATCTTCCCACAAAACATTGCATAGCCGTCTAACACTGAATTGCAACAATCGGCATCAGGTTTTTCCCTTAGCGAATGCACTCAAGACTCTTCAATCAGCGATTCAGCATATGATTGGGCAGTCGGCGGTTTGAAAGGACTCTTTCGCGACGCCTTCGGCGAGGACAAAAAAAGAGCCCCCGTCGGAACGGAGGCTCTTTTCTTGAACAGCAGAGACTTCAACCTTTGGGTGACAGTCTCAGGCGCGGAGATTTCCACCGGTCGCCTTGACCACCGCCGCGACGATTTTCTGGCCGACCGCTTCGATCGCCTCATCGGTCAAGGTTGCGCTGGTCGGCTGGTAGGTGACCGACACGGCGACCGACTTGCGCCCCTCGCCCACGCCCGGCCCCTCATAGACGTCGAACACCGCGACATCCTTGACCAGCGCCTTGTCGGCACCCTTCACCGCGCGCAGGATCTTGTCGGCCTCGACCTTGCGGTCGACGACGAAGGCGAAATCGCGCTCCACCGGCTGGAAGGCGGAGAGCTGGACCATCGGCTTGGCGGTGCCGCCCTTCTTCTTGGGCAGCGGCACGGCGTCCAGTATCACCTCGAATCCGACGACCGGACCCTTGACGCCCAGAGCCTCCAGCACCGACGGATGGATCTCGCCGAAGCGGGCCATCACGGTGGGGCCGAGTCGCAGCACGCCGGAGCGGCCGGGGTGGTACCAGCCCGGCGCGTCGGTGGTGACCTGCAGATTGCCGGCGGGGGCGCCGACCGACTCCAGGACCGCCAGCGCGTCGGCCTTGGCGTCGAACACATCGACGCCGCGCGCCTTCTCCGCCCAATGGCGCGGCACCGCCGCCCCGGCGCGGATGCCGGCGGCGACGCTGTCCTGCCCGTCCGGCGCCGGGGTGCGGAAGGCCGCCCCGACCTCGAACAGGCGCACGTCGGCGAAGCCACGGTCGGCGTTGCGGCCGGCGGCCTGGATCAGGTTGGGCAGGATCGACGGGCGCATGACGTCCAGGTCGCTGCTGATCGGGTTGACCAGCCGCAGGCCGGGCTGGCCGCCGCCGAACAGCTCGGCGACCGGACCGGACAGGAAGGACCAGGTCACCGCCTCCGACAAACCGCGGGCGGCCAGCGTCCGCTTGGCCAGCGCAACCCGGCGCTGCTTCAGCGTCAGGGCCGGACGGGTCAGCACCGTCTCGCGCGGCAGCGGCGTCGCCGGGATGGCGTCGAAGCCGTGGACGCGCAGCACCTCCTCGACCAGATCGGCCTCGCCATGGACGTCGGCGCGCCAGGACGGAATGCCGACGCGCAGCCGGCCCTCCTCATCCTCGCCTTCCAGGGTGAAGCCCAGATCGGTGAGAATCCGCTCCTGACGCTCGCGCGGCAGGTCGACGCCGCCCAGCGCCGCGACTCGGCCGGCGCGCAGGGTCAGGCTGCGCTTCCAGTCCGGCTCGGCCCCGGCGACCACCAGTTCCGACGGCTCGCCGCCGCACAGTTCCAGGATCAGGCGGGTGGCGCGTTCCATGCCGGCAAACACCGCGGCCGGATCGACGCCGCGCTCGAAGCGATAGCGCGCATCCGAATCGATGCCCAGCCGGCGGCCGGTCTGCGCCGTGCGCACCGGGTCGAACAGCGCGGCCTCGACGAAGACGTTGACGGTCTGCTCGGTGCAGCCGGTCGGCTCACCGCCGACGATGCCGGCCAGAGCCTCCGCCCGCTCGTCGTCGGCCACCACGGTCATGGCGCCGTCCAGCGCGTATTCCTTGCCGTTCAGCGCCGCCAGCGTCTCGCCCTCGCGGCCCATGCGGACGGTGATGTTGCCCTTCACCGTGTCGGCGTCGAAGACGTGCAGCGGACGGGCGGCGTCGAAGGTCAGGTAGTTGGTGATGTCGACCAGCGCCGAGATCGGGCGCAGGCCGATGGACACCAGCTTGTCCTGCAGCCATTTCGGCGACGGGCCGTTCTTGACGCCGCGGATATAGCGGCCGACGAACAGCGGGCAGGCCTCGGGCGCGGCGATGCTGACGCCGATCGGGCTGGCGAAGCGGCCTTCCACCGGGGTGGTGTCGAGATGCCCGGCGGTCAGCGGCTTCAGCGTGCCCATGCCGGATGCTGCGAGGTCGCGGGCGATGCCGCGCACGCCGGCGCAGTCGGCGCGGTCGGGCGTCAGGTTGATGTCGATGACCGGATCGTTCAGCCCGGCATAATCGGCGAAGGCGGAGCCGACGGGGGCGTCGTCCGGCAGCTCGATGATGCCCTCATGCTCGTCCGACAGCTTCAGCTCGCGCTTGGAGCACATCATGCCGTTCGACTCGACGCCGCGGATGACGCCCTTCTTCAGCGTGATGTCGGAACCCGGGACATAGGTCCCCTCCGGCGCGAAGACGCCCTTCATCCCGGCGCGCGCATTCGGGGCGCCGCAGACGACCTGCAGGGTGCCGGCGCCGGTATCGACCATCAGCACGCGCAGCTTGTCGGCGTCCGGGTGCTTCTCGGCCGAGACGACATGGGCGACGCGGAAGGGCGCCAGCTCCTTCGACCGGTCATGGACGCCTTCCACCTCCAGCCCGAGGGCGGTCAGCTTCTCCGTGATCTGGTCGAGCGAGGCGTCGGTCTCCAGATGGTCCTTCAGCCAGGACAGCGTGAACTTCATGGGAGCGGGTCCGTGATGCGATGATTGTCTGGCGGGCAGAGAGGGGCGACCGGAAAAAGGCGAGATTCACTCGGCCGCGGCGGAATGGGCGAAGGGGTTGTCGGTCGGGTGGGCTTCGAACCACAGGGCGTCGGCGTCCAGGTCCAGTTCACCCGGCCAGGTCAGAGACCGGCCGCGCGGACCGACCGTGACGGCGGCGAACAGGGCCGGGTCGGACAGCGCCGCGAACACGCCGCCGCGGGCGATCAGGGGGGCCATGTCGACGCTGGTTTCGGCACCGCCGACCCAGCGCAACGACACCCGCCGCCCGTCCGGGAGCGGGGTGGCGCTTTCGATGCGGTTCTTCAGCAAACCCGGCATGCTTCCCTCCAAACGCGGCCCGTCACAGACGGTCCTGTCACAGGCGATCCGGCGCCACATGGCTGCGGCACTTGACCCAGTTCAGCGCCAGATCGGCCTGCCTCGTCCGCGCCCATTCGGTGACGCGGCGCAGGATCCGGCCCGGCACATCCCCTTCGATCAACGCCAGATCCGCAACGCGGATCAGCGCTTCGCAATCACCGTATTCGACATGGAAATGGGGCGGATCATGATCCTGATAATACATCAGGATCTTGATCCCGTCGAATTCGGCAATGGTTGGCATCGGCTCAGCGCGTCAGCCCGTGGGCGATGTTGGGAATGTCGAGGGGCACGAAGCCGTAATGCTTCAGCCAGCGCAGGTCGGCTTCGAAGAAGGTGCGCAGGTCGGGGATGCCGTATTTCAGCATGGCGACGCGCTCCACCCCCATGCCGAAGGCGAAGCCCTGGTAACGGGTGCTGTCGATGCCGCAGGCTTCCAGCACGTTCGGGTGGACCATGCCGCAGCCGAGGATCTCCAGCCAGTCGCCGTAATTGCCCAGCTTCAGCTCGCCGCCCTTGCGCGAGCAGCCGATATCGACCTCCGCCGACGGTTCGGTGAAGGGGAAGAAGCTGGGGCGGAAGCGCAGCGGCAGGTCGTCCACGTCGAAGAAGGCGCGGCAGAACTCCACGAGGCAGCCCTTCAGGTGCCCCATGTTGGTCGCCTCGTCGATGACCAGCCCCTCGATCTGGTGGAACATCGGGGTGTGGGTCATGTCGTAGTCGGAGCGGTAGGTCCGCCCCGGCGCGATGATGCGGATCGGCGGCTTGTTGTTCAGCATGGTGCGAACCTGCACCGGGCTGGTGTGGGTGCGCAGCAGCATCTTCTTATCGCCGGCATCCGGCAGATAGAAGGTGTCGTGCATGTCGCGCGCCGGGTGGCCGGGCGGGAAGTTCAGGGCGGTGAAGTTGTGGAAATCATCCTCGATGTCCGGCCCTTCGGCGACCGAGAAGCCCATCTCGGCGAAGATGGCGATCATCTCGTCCATCGTCTGGCTGATCGGGTGAATACGCCCTTCCGTCTCCGGGCGCACCGGCAGGGTCACGTCGACCCGTTCGGCCTCCAGCCGCGCCTTCAGGTGGGCGGCGGCGAGGTCGGCCTTGCGCGCGTCGATGGCGGCGGCGATCTCGTCCTTCAGCGCGTTCAGCGCTTGGCCGCGCTCCTTGCGCTCGTCGGGGGTGAGGTTCCCCAGCTCCTTCATGAAGCCGGTGATGCGCCCCTTCTTGCCGAGCGCGGAGACCCGCACCTCGTCCAGCGCCGAAAGGTCGGCGGCGGCGTTGACCTGCGACAGAAGTTCGTCTTTCAGCGCGTCGAGCATGGCGGTTCCCGGCAAGCGTGGGGAAAAATCGGTGCAAACAGAAAAAGGGAGCCGGCCCAGCGGCCCGGCTCCCTTCTCTTACAACTGACGCCGTGACGGCAAGCGTTCCCTGGGACGGGAAGCGCTGGGCGTTACGCGGCGGCCTTGGAGGCGAGCGCGGCCTGGGCCTTGTCCACCAGGGTCTTAAAGGCCTCCGGCTCGCGCGCGGCCAGATCGGACAGGACCTTGCGGTCGATCTCGATGCCGGCCAGCTTGATGCCGTTGATGAAGCGCGAGTAGGTCAGGCCGTACTGACGGACACCGGCGTTGATGCGCTGGATCCACAGGCCGCGGAAATCGCGCTTCTTATTGCGGCGGTCGCGGTAGGCGTAACGAAGCGCCTTTTCGACCTTCTCGATCGCAATACGGAAATTCTTGGAATTGCGACCCCGGTAGCCCTTGGCGAGCTTCAGGATCTTGCGGTGACGGGCGTGCGTCGTGACGCCGCGCTTAACACGAGCCATGGTTCAGGTCCTTCCGAATTCTACAATGTGCCGAGATCAGGCGTTGCGCAGCCAGTTCTTCAGCACCGTGCGGGCGTTGGAGTCGCACAGGGTCATCATGCCGCGCGCGTTGCGCTTCATGTTCGGGGACTTCTGTTCCAGGCAGTGGCGCTTGTAGGCGGCCTGAGCGCGGACCTTACCCGTGGCGGTCACCTTGAAGCGCTTCTTGGCGCCGCTCTTCGTCTTCAGCTTGGGCATTTTCGTTTCCTAGAGGGAAATGAGGCGGAATTCCATCGGACGGTTGGGCATGCCCTGAGCCATACGGCCCAGCCTCGCCGCCCGTGGAAGGATGGGCTTATACGCGCGGGGACGGCGGGATGCAAGGGGGATGTGGCGGCAAGGCTTTCTGCAACGCCCTGGACCCGAAGCTCCTCTTCGGCCGTCATTCCCGCGAAGGCGGGAATCCAGTCGTTCCAACTTCCGCCTCCCCCGCCCCCACCCGCCCTACGCCATTCGCCGCAGCGTCTTCCGCATCGCACGCCCCCGCTGGCGCATGGCCCCTGCCCGCGCTATGTTCCCGGCCATGAGCGACCGCACCCCCCCATCCTCCGCCGACCCGCAAAAGCCCGTCTCCGGTGCCGAAGGCAACTGGTTCGGCTTCACCCCCGTCGATCCGTCCGCCAAGTCCGGGCTGGTCCGCGCCGTCTTCGACAGCGTGGCGACCAACTACGACCTGATGAACGACCTGATGTCGGGCGGCATCCATCGGCTGTGGAAGGACACGCTGATGGAGTTGGTGGCGCCCAAGCCGGACATGACCCTGCTGGACGTGGCGGGTGGCACCGGCGACATCGCCTTCCGCTTCCTGAAGAAGGGCGGTGGCGCGGCGGTGGTCTGCGACATCACCGAGGCGATGGTCCGGGTCGGCCGCGACCGCGCCATCGACCGCAACATCCTGTCCGGCGTGCAATGGACGGTCGGCGACGCGGAACGGCTGCCCATCGCCTCGCGCTCGGTCGACGCCTACACCATCGCCTTCGGCCTGCGCAACGTCACCCGCATCGACGAGGCGATCAAGGAGGCCCACCGCGTCCTGAAGCCCGGCGGCAAGTTCTATTGCCTGGAGTTCAGCCACGTCGTCCTGCCGGTGCTGCGCGAGCTGTACGACGTCTATTCCTTCCAGGTGCTGCCCTTCATGGGCCGCGTCGTGGCGAAGGACGAGGCGAGCTACCGCTATCTGGCCGAGAGCATCCGCCGCTTCCCGCAGCAGGCCGATCTGGCGAAGCGGATCGAGGCGGCCGGATTCGGCGCCGTGCGCGTGCGCAACCTGTCGGGCGGAATCGCCGCCATCCATTCCGGCTGGCGGATCTAGGCTCCCGTGTTCCGCATCCTGCGCAACCTGATCCGGATGGCCGTGATCGGCCGGACGGTCGCCCGTCACGATGCCCTGCCCACCAGCCTGCTCGGCACCGCCCCCGGCCTGCTCTGGCTGTGGCGCCGGGTCGCCCGCAAGGGCGTGCCCGGCCGCGAGGGCGAGCGGCTGGCCCGCGCGCTGGCCGAACTCGGCCCCACCTACATCAAGCTGGGACAGCTGCTCTCCACCCGCTCCGATCTGGTCGGCGAACGGATGGCCGTCGATCTGGCCGAGTTGCAGGACAAGCTGCCGCCCTTCCCCGCCCATCAGGCCCGCGCCATCATCGAGGCGGAGTTCGGCCAGCCGGTCCATGCCCTGTTCCAGAGCTTCGACGACAAGCCGGTCGCCGCCGCCTCCATCGCCCAGGTGCATTTCGCCGTCACCGCCGACGGGCAGGAGGTGGCGGTCAAGGTGCTGCGTCCGGGGATCGAGCAGGCCTTCGAACGCGACATCGACCTGTTCTACCGGCTGGCGAACCTTGCCGAATGGGTGCTGCCCCGGCTGAAGCGGCTGCGGCTTGTCGAGGTCGTCGACACCTTCGCCCGCACCTCCCGCCTGGAGATGGACCTGCGGATGGAGGCGGCCGCCGCGTCGGAGCTGGCGTCGAACTTCAAGGACGATGAAACCTTCAACGTGCCGAAGGTCGATTGGGAGCGCACCGCCGGCCGCGTGCTGACGCTGGAGCGCATCCGCGGCTTCAAGGTGGACGAGCCCGCCCGCATCTCCGCCGCCGGCTTCGACCGCGACGAGATCCTGGCGATGGCGTCGGCCAGCTTCTTCAATCAGGTCTTCCGCGACGGCTTCTTCCACGCCGACCTGCATCCCGGCAACCTGTTCATCAACGAACAGGGCACCATCACCGCCGTCGATTTCGGCATCATGGGCCGGTTGGACCGCGAGACGCGCTATTACCTCGCCGACATGCTGATCGGCTTCCTGACCGGCGACTACCGCCGCGTCGCCATCGTGCATTTCGAGGCCGGCTACGTCCCGCGCCACCAGTCGATCGAGATCTTCACCCAGGCCTGCCGCGCCATCGGCGAGCCGTTGCAGAACAAGCCGCTGGCCGACATCTCGGTCGGCCGTCTGCTGGCCCAGCTGTTCGCCGTCACCGAACAGTTCGAGATGGAAACCCAGCCGCAGTTGCTTCTCCTTCAGAAAAGCATGCTGACGGCGGAGGGAGTCGGCCGGCTGCTGAACCCCAACATCAACATGTGGGAACTGGCCCGTCCGCTGATCGAGGAGTGGATGCGCGAGAATCGCGGGCCGGAGGCGCAGTTCATCAACGATGCCGGCGCCATCCTGTCCACCGTCCGCCGCATCCCCGCCCTGGTCAGCGAAGCGGAACGGGTGACCCGCGACATGGCGGAGGGCGGCGTGCGCCTGCATCCCCAGACCGTCCGCCAGATGCTGAACGGCTGGGAAACCCGCCGCCGCTCGGACCGCATTGCCCTTTGGGTGATCGCGGCCCTGCTGGCGGTGATCGCGGTTCAGATGCTGTAAGGGCCGCGACCGCGCTGAAATCCCAAAAGCACTTTCGTTGGTCGTCATTCCCGCGAAGGCGGGAATCCAGACTTTCCAAGTGTCTGAGCCGGAAGCCTGGATCCCCGCCTTCGCCGGGATGACGGCCGAGAGAGGCTTTCTTCTCAGTAGCCCCGGCTGCGGTCCACCAGATTGGGCAGCGGCCGGCCGTCACGCAGGGCCTTCACCGCGTCGGCCACCTGCACGGCGCAACGCGATGGGTGGGTGATTCCGGCGACATGGGGGGTGATGCGGACCTGCGGATGGCGCCAGAGCGCATGGTCGGCCGGCAGCGGCTCCGTCGCGAAGACGTCCAGGCTGGCGCCGTGCAGATGCCCGCTCTCCAGCGCGTCGAGCAGGTCCGACTCGACCAGATGCCCGCCGCGGGCGGCGTTGATGACCACCGCCCCCTTGGGCAAGGCGGCGAACAGCGACGCATTCATGATGCCGCGGGTCTCGTCGGTCAGCGGCAGCAGGCAGACGAGAAAATCGCACTGCGGCAGCATCGCCGCCAGCCCGTCGGGACCGGAGAAGCTCTCCACCCCCTCGATGCTCTTGGGGCTGCGGCTCCAGCCCATCAGGCGGTAGTCCAGGGTCCGCAGGGTGCGGGCCGACGCCGCCCCCAGCTCGCCCAGCCCCAGGAAGCCGACGGTCACCTCGGAGGCCGGGCGATGGTCCCTCTGCTCCCACCGCGCCTCGGCCTGGAGGGCGGCATAGCCATCCATCAGCCGGTGCCAATACAGCACTTGGAAGGCCACATAGCCGGCCATGTCGACCGTCAGCCCGTCCGCCACCATGCGGACCAGCGGCACGTCGGGCAGGGTTGGATCCTGCAGGATCGGCTCCACCCCGGCGCCCAGCGAGACGATCAGCTTCAGGTTGGGCAGCGTCGCCAGCATGCCGGCCGGCGGCTTCCACACCACCGCCACCTCGATGTCGGCGACGTCGCCGGTCTCGGGCCAGACGCGCATCTCCACGCCGGGAAGATGACGGGCGATTTCCCGGCGCCAATCCTCGGCGCTGTCGCTGGCGGAGCAGAACAGAAGCGTCACGGCCGAACCCCTGCTATCAAGAGATCATGTTGGGGTGCGAACGATAGCGCCTTTCCCGAACCGCGCAAGGAAGCAAGCCCGTGCCGCGCCTGATCCTGCTGAACAAGCCCTATGGCGTGCTGCCGCAATTCACCGACGACCAGGGCCGCCCGACCCTGGCGGAGCTGGTGCCGGTGAAGGGCGTCTATGCCGCCGGCCGGCTCGACCGCGACAGCGAGGGGCTGCTGGCGCTGAGCGACGACGGCCCGCTGATCGCCCGCATCGCCTCGCCGGCCAACAAGATGCCGAAGACCTATTGGGTGCAGGTGGAGGGTATCCCGACCGACGAGGCGCTGGAGGCGCTGCGCCGCGGCGTCACTCTGAAGGACGGTCCCACCTTGCCCGCCGAGGTGCGGCGGATGGAAGAGCCCGAGTCGCTGTGGCCGCGCGATCCGCCGGTGCGCTACCGCGCCGCCATCCCCACCAGCTGGATTGCGCTCACCATACGCGAAGGGCGCAACCGGCAGGTCCGCCGCATGACCGCGGCGGTCGGCTTTCCCACCCTGCGGCTGATCCGCTGGTCGATCGGCGATTGGACATTGGATGGGTTGGCGCCGGGGCAGTGGCGGGAGGTCCCCCAACCGCCCGCGACACCCGGCAAAGGGCCAAAGGCCCCGGCACCAACCGGTCAGCGCGCCCCCGTCAAGCCGCGCCGAACAGCTGCTCCTCGCTCAGCGCCATCACGCTCGCGGAGCCGTTGACGACGGTCGCCCGCAGCGCCGCCGCCTTCGGCAGCACATGGGTGGCGAAGAAATGGGCGGTCAGCGGCTTGGACGAGAGGAAAGCGGTGTCGGCATCGCCCGCCGCCAGCCGTTCCACCGCCACCTTGGCGGCGCGGGCAAGCTGCCAGCCGCCGGCGACCACGCCCATCAGCTCCAGCAGGGTCACCGACGCGGCGGCCGGCAGGCGCGGGTCCTGCTTCGCCACGCTCAGCACCCAGGCCACCGCCTGCTTGGCCTCCAGCACGGCGGCGGCCAGCTCGGCGCCGGTGACGCGCAATGCTTCATCGGCATGACCGGACAGCTCGCCGCCCAGCGCCGCGATCTCGTCGAGCAGCCCGTTGGCCGTCGCCCCGCCGTCGCGCAGGATCTTGCGGTTGATCAGGTCGTTGGCCTGGATGGCGGTCGTGCCTTCGTAGATCGTGGTGATGCGGGCGTCGCGCAGATGCTGGGCAGCGCCGGTCTCCTCGATGAAGCCCATGCCGCCATGGATCTGCACACCGTCCGACGCCAGCTGCTGGCCGGTCTCGGTGCACCAGCCCTTGGCGATGGGGGTCAGCAGATCGACCAGCAGGGCGGCCCGGCCGCGCGCCGCCTCGTCGGCATGATGGTGCGCCACGTCGACCGCGGCGGCGGCGGTGTAAAGGATGCCGCGCATCGCCTCGATCCGCGCCTTCATGCCCATCAGCAGGCGGCGGACGTCGGGGTGGTTGACGATGCCCTTCGACTGGCCCTCGGCCCAGCCCAGCGGCTTGCCCTGCACGCGGTCGCGGGCATAGGCCAAAGCCTGCTGATATGCGCGCTCGGCGATCGACAGGCCCTGCATGGCGACGTTCAGCCGGGCGTGGTTCATCATGGTGAACATGTATTCCAGGCCACGGTTCGGCTCGCCCACCAGGAAGCCGGTCGCCCCGCCCTCGTCGCCGAAGGACAGCACGGCGGTCGGGCTGCCGTGGATGCCCAGCTTGTGCTCCAGCGACACGCACTTCACCTGATTGCGGGCGCCCAGGCTGCCGTCGGGGTTGACCAGGAACTTCGGCACGACGAACAGGCTGATGCCCTTGACGCCCGGAGGCGCGTCGGGCAGGCGGGCCAGCACCAGATGGACGATGTTCTCCGTCAGGTCATGGTCGCCATAGGTGATGAAGATCTTCTGGCCGCTGACGAGGTAATGGTCGCCGTTCGGCACCGCGCGCGACCGCGTGGCGGCGAGGTCGGAGCCCGCCTGCGGCTCCGTGATGTTCATGGTGCCGGTCCACTCGCCCGAGATCATCTTGGGCAGGTAGATGTCCTTCAGGGCGTCGGAGCCGTAGAGCTGCACCGCATTCACCGCCCCCTGCGTCAGCATCGGGCAGAGCGCGAAGGCCATGTTGGCGGAATGCCACATCTCCTGCACGGCTGTGTTCAGCAGGTTGGGCAGCCCCATGCCGCCGCGCGTCGGGTCGAAGGGCAGCCCGTTCCAGCCGCCCTCAACCAGCGCCTGCCAAGCCGCCCCCCAGCCTTCCGCCGTGCGGGCGATGCCGTCGGCGCCGAGCTTGGCACCCTGGACGTCGCCGATGCGGTTCAGCGGAGCCAGGACATTCTCGGCGATCTTCGCCGCCTCGCCCAGGATGCTGTCCACCATGTCGGGGCTGGCATCCTCGAAGCCCGGCAGAGCCGCCACGTCGGCCATGCCGGCGAGGTGGTCGAGGACGAAGCGGATCTCTTTCAGCGGCGGGGTGTAGGGGATCGCGGCGGCGGTCATGGGGGACCTCTTCGGGTAACGGAGGAAATGAACGGGATCAGACGGCCTGCTGCAGCTCCGGCAGCGCCTTGAACAGATCGGCGACGAGGCCGTAGTCGGCGACCTGGAAGATCGGCGCCTCTTCATCCTTGTTGATCGCGACGATGACCTTGCTGTCCTTCATGCCGGCGAGGTGCTGAATGGCGCCCGAGATGCCGACGGCGACGTACAGCTCCGGCGCCACGATCTTGCCGGTCTGGCCGACCTGATAGTCGTTCGGCACGAAGCCCGCGTCCACGGCGGCCCGGCTGGCGCCGACCGCGGCACCCAGCTTGTCGGCGATGGCTTCCAGCAGGTGGAAGTTGTCGCCCGACTGCATGCCGCGCCCGCCGGAAATGACGATGCGGGCGGCGGTCAGCTCCGGACGTTCCGACTTGGTCAGTTCGGCCGAGACGAAGCTCGACACGGCCGGATCGGCCACGGCGGCGACGCTCTCGACCGGGGCGTTGTTGGTGGCGGCGGCCGCCTCGAAGGCGGTGGTGCGGACGGTGATCACCTTCACCGCATCGGCCGACTGCACGGTGGCGATGGCGTTGCCGGCATAGACCGGCCGCTCGAACGTGTCGGCGGAGACCACGGCGGTGATCTCGGAGATCATGGCGACGTCGAGCAGCGCCGCGACGCGCGGCAGCACGTTCTTGCCGACGGAAGTGGCGGCGGCGAGGACGTGGCTGTAGCCGGCGGCGAGCGAGACCAGCAGGGCCGCGACCGGCTCGGCCAGCGCATGCTCGTAGGCGGCATCGTCGGCGAGCAGCACCTTGGCGACGCCGGCCAGCTTGGCGGCCTGCTCCGCGGCCGGGGCGGCGTTGCGGCCGGCGACGAGGACGTGGACGTCGCTGCCGAGCTTGGCGGCGGCGGTCACCGCGTGGGCGGTGGCGGGCTTGAGGATGACGTTGTCGTGGTCGGCGAGGATCAGGATGGGCATGGCGGATTCCTCTGGCGGGCGGGGGGTGGCGAGTGCGGACACTTGCCCCCACCCCGACCCTCCCCCGCTCTCGGCGGACCGAAGGTCCGTCCGACGTGGGGGAGGGGGAAAGTGCTGATGCGGGA
>NZ_LGQU01000075.1:0-42298 GCF_003115935.1 Azospirillum sp. TSH20 | reverse complement strand
AACCCCGCCCACGCCGATGACGTCCCCATCGTCTAGAGGCCTAGGACACCGCCCTCTCACGGCGGTAACAGGGGTTCGACTCCCCTTGGGGACGCCAACCTTCCAAGGTTGGGTCGCGCGGCCGGTGGCAGCCTCCACCGCCGCGAGTTGCGCATCGGGACCAGACGTCCCCTTCGTCTAGAGGCCTAGGACACCGCCCTCTCACGGCGGTAACAGGGGTTCGACTCCCCTAGGGGACGCCATCCACGCGCTGGATGCGTTATTGAGCGCGGGCTTGAAGGTACAACGTCCCCGTCGTCTAGAGGCCTAGGACACCGCCCTTTCACGGCGGCGACACGGGTTCGACTCCCGTCGGGGACGCCACTTCCATTAAATCCCTGCAGGCTCTCAGACGGTATTTTGCGCATAAATGCGCGATAAAACCGTCGCCCAAACATCATTTCTGATGTACCCCTTTCGGCATGCTCCGCTTCTGAACCGGTCTGCCGAAGCAGGTTTCCTATGGATCGCAGCGAATTCGAACGTCTTCGGGATATGCCTGGAAAGCGGATCATTGGGGATATTCACCTTGAACAACGGAGTGAGATTTCCGTTGCGTGGGAGGCGCGGGACATTCCGATTACCAATGCAGAAGGTGTGGAAGCGTTATTGAACGTGCAGCTGGTCGCTGAAACGGGGGCCAAAACGTTGAACGTGAAAATTCCCGGCATCGGCCCGATTTGCAGGTTGGAGGTCGATAGCCGCCCCCACAAACCGGCCGGCAGAAGCCACAAGCACTCTCTGCATCACCCGGACTGCCCGCGTCATAATTTGAAAAAGGACGTTGTGGACCGCAGCGACCTCGATGGTCGGTCTCTCAAAGAGGTGTTTGACGCCTTTTGCCGGATGGCCCACATAGTTCATGATGGCTCGTTGATCCTGCCACCCGACTTGGCTGGAATGTGAGGAGGGTCGGGACTATGCTGGAGTTGATCGAAGTAAAAGACCGCTTTAAATCCTGCCCGCTTGTCGAAGAAGTCGACCTGATTCCAAAGGGTCATGTCCGGATTTCGACAGCCTTCCGCTATCCGGACGGGTCGTCGGTGGATGTTTTCATCGCGAATCGGCAGGACATGCTGTCCAAAGAAATGCCGATGACACTGACTGACTTCGGCAACACTTTCCTATGGCTCGATCAGGTGGATATTCGGCCACTGCGTTCAGCTCGGCGTAGGCGCTTGACGTTTGATATTCTGGAAACCTACGGAATAGAGCATTCGAAGGGAGTGCTTTCCTGCAACGTCACACCGCAGGAGTTGGCGATGGGTGTGATCCGGTTGGGTCAAGCCTGCATTCGCGTGGCTGATCTGATCTTTACCCATAGAGTTGCGGTTCAGGGAAGCTTCCAGGAGGAAGTGGAGAGCATAATTGAAGATATTTCTTTGGATTATGAGCAGAATGCAAAAATAATTGGTCGCGGAAACACGCTTGTTCCTGTCGACTTTCTTGTTCGTTCCTCCGGATTGGAGACGGCGATCTTTACTCTTCCGGCGGAAAGCAGTCATGCAAGCGTCGCCAAGGCGCGTGCCGAGAATGTGTTTGCCCGCTGTTATGATCTGAGAGATTGGCAGGGGCAACGTGTTGCGGCGCTCGATGACCGGCGCCTGCTTTACCGTGACGAAGATATCGGGCGCATTCGCGAAGTCGCCACGATCGTTCCGATTTCCCAACCGGAAGCGATGCGTGATTTGCTGCTGGCTGCTTGAACGATCGACAAGGCGGGTTGCGCCACCGAGGCGCGTTTAGGACAAACCTATTCCCCCCAACACACCCGTCCGATACAGCGTCACCCTGATCCCCCCGTTCGACACCGACACGCCCCCCTCCTCGAACGGCAGTTCCGTCGCCTTCGCCAGGGCGGCTTCGTTGGTGATGATGCCCACGCGCCAGCCTGCAAAGCGCGCTTTCAGGGTCTGGCCCATGGCGTGGTAGAGCGGGATCAGGGACTTGCCCTCGCCGATGCGGGCGCCGTAGGGCGGGTTGACGATCACGAGGCCGGGCGGACCCTCGGGCGGGGTCAGGTCGCTGATGGCGTGGTGGGTGAACTCGGTCCAGGCGGAGACGCCGGCACGCTCGGCGTTGGCGCGGCTCATGGCGATGGCGCCGGCGTCGCGGTCGCTGCCGTGGAAACGGACGGTGGGCGTCGTGGGCGTGCCGCCGGTGCGCAGGCTCTGCCAGAGGGCGGGGTCGAAGTTGGCGAGCTGTTCGAAGGCGAAATGACGGGAGCGGCCGGGCTTTAGGCCGGCGGCGATCTCGGCGGCCTCGATGACGAAGGTGCCGGAGCCGCACATCGGGTCCACCACCGGCTCGCGGCCGTCATAGCCGCACTGGCGCAGGAACAGCGCGGCCAGGGTCTCGCGCATCGGCGCCTTGTTGACCGCTTCCTTGTGGCCGCGCTTGTGCAGCGACTCGCCGGAGCTGTCGACGCTGATGGTGCAGAGGTCGTCGTCGATGCGCGCCTTGATCTGGACGGCGCGGGTGTCCTCCGCCTCCGTATCCCCGGCGGCGTCCTTGCGGGCGGTCTTGCCGGTCGGTTTGGGGGCGGCCTTGACGATGGGGGCGCCGAGTTCCTCGGCGATGGCGCGCTCGATGCGCTGGGCGGCGGCGCCGGCATGGTAGATGCGCGAGGCCTTGCAGGACGCCTCGACCCGCACCGGAACGTCGGCGCGCAGGATCTCGGCCCAGGGAACCCGGCGGGCGCGCTTGTCCAGCTGCGCCAGATGCAGGGCGCGGAAGCTGGCGATGCGCGCCAGCACGCGGGTGGCGCCGCGCAGCTCCAGATTGGCCCGCCAGACCTCCGGCCATCCGCCGGTGACCGTCACCCCGCCCTTCACGGCTGTGGGGTTGGCGAAGCCGCGCTCGCGCGCCTCGGCACACAGCACGGATTCCAGGCCTGGGGCGGCCACCAGGAAAATCTCGAAGGGCTGCGCGGTGCCGGTCTTGTCTTGGTCGGTGTTCATCCCGCCTACATAGCCCGAAGGCCGGCCGTCTACGACAGGATTCTCGCAAATCCGGGAGGGGCGCGGCCGACCCGGCAATTGACGGCGGGCCGTCGCCCCTTATGATCGGATTGGAACACGAACAATCAAGCCGGCTTTCGATTCCGAACACAGGATTGGCCGGCCAGCAGGGAGAGCGCACGTCATGACCGCAACCGACACCGCAACCAACACCGCTACCGACATCGGCAACTGGCCCGCCGACCTGCTTGCCCGGGAGTTCCGGGACAAGCGGGTGCTGGTCACCGGCAGCAGCCGCGGCATCGGCGCCGCGGTGGCGGCGGCCTTCGCCCAGCTCGGCGCCCGCGTCGCCATCCATGGCCGCGACCGGGCGGCGGTGGACGCCGTGGCGGCCTCAATGGGGGCGGGCATGGGCAACGGCGTGGTCGGGCTGGCCGGCGACTTCGCCGACAAGGGGCAGACCCGTGCGGTGGTGGAGCAGGCGGTGGATCGGCTGGGCGGGCTGGACGTGCTGATCAACAATGCCGGCACCATGCTGGGCCGGGTGGCGTTGGCCGACATCGACGATGATTTCCTGCAGCAGCAGTTCGACCTGAACGCCGCCTCGGCGGTCGTCGCCAGCCGCGCCGCCCTGCCGGCGCTGATCGAGTCGAGGGGGGCCATCGTCAACACCGGCTCCATCTCCGGCCGCACCGGCGGCAGCGCCGGCTCGTCGCTCTACAGCGCCGCGAAGGCGTTCCAAGCCAGCCTCGCCCGCTCGCTGGCGACCGAGCTGGCGCCGCACGGCATCCGCGTCAACGCGGTGTCGCCCGGCACCATCGACACCGATTTCCACCAGCGCTACTCGACCGCGGACAAACTGTCGCAGACCGCGGCGCGCATCCCGCTGAAACGGCTGGGGACGGCGGAGGATTGCGTCGGCGCGTACCTGTTCCTCTCTTCCAACCGGCTGGCAGGCTATATCACCGGCCAGACGATCGAGGTGAATGGCGGTCAGTTCTATAACTAAAGGCCAGGCTTTCGCGAATGCGAAGGTCAAGCTTTGGCAAAATGCAAAGCGATCTCAATGATCTTGGCAGAATGCGAAGGGTAGGTGGCGCAGTCTATTGGAAAGGGGTCATTTCACAGGGCAGAAAAACACCGCGGCGTTAATGGTCCTTTGGCATTGTTCTTGTAGGCTACCTCGTTGATAACCGATCGCACGAAAGATCGGAGAGTTGCCAGCAGCCGGGTCAGAAGACGAGGTCCCCAATCATGAACGCCGCCCACCCAAGCCGGCAGACCGCCGCCCAACCGACCAAAGCCGGTCCCTTCGCCAATCTGCGCACGGCGACCAAGATCTACACCGGCTTCGGCGTGACGCTCGCGCTGCTGGTCGGCTTGGGGGCGGTGTCCTGGACGGGCTTGCGATCGAGCGACGACGCGCTCCGCCGCTATGCCGGGCAGTCGCATGTCGCCATGGCGGTGGCGGAGGCGGACACCAACATGGCCGACGCCCTGGGGGCGGCGGAGGAGTTCGTGTCCAGCGGCTCCGCCGCGGTGGCCGACCGCTTCCGCGTCGACGTGGACAAGTTCGCCAGGAAGCTGGACGCCGCCACCACGCGCATGACCAGCGCGACCGACCGCCAGGCGGCGCAGGAGATCGCCAGCCTGCAGAAGACGCTGACCGGCGGCTTCGACCAGCTGGTCGCCGCGCGGACGGAGCGCGACTCGATCGTCGCGTCGGTGGTGAACAAGCTGGGCGCCGACATCCGCCGCACGCTGAGCGAGACCGTCAAGGCGGAGAAGGATCTGGGCGATCTCGACCGCACGGTGCAGGCCGCCGATGTCAGCGAGCAGTACCTGCTGGTCCGCGTGCTGGTCGCCCGCTTCGTGGCGGAGACGCAGGCCGAGGATCTGGCGCGCATCCGCAAGGATCTGGCCGACGTGACCGCCAAGGCCACGGCGCTGCGCGACGGCATGGCGGACGGGCCGGTGAAGGCCAAGCTGTCCGATGCGGTCGCCAAGCTTCCGGCCTATGGCACCGGCATCGACCGCATCGCCAGCTTGAGCGACCAGCTGAAGTCGCTGAACAATGAGACGCTGGGCAAGGCCGGCAAGGAGATCGGCGACAAGATCGGCCTGATCCGCGACCATTCCGCCGATTTCCTGTCGCAGCTGGAGACCACCGCCGCCGCCGAGGTGAAGGCGGCCGAAGGGCGCGGCACAATGGTGACGGTCGCCGCCCTGCTGATCGGCCTGCTGCTGGCCTGGGCGATTTCGCGGGCGATCACCAAGCCGCTCGGCAACATCACGCGGGCGATGGGCCGTCTGGCCGAAGGCGACCTGAGCGTCGCCGTCACCGACGACGCGCGCCGGGACGAGATCGGCGCGCTGGCCCGTGCGCTCCAGGTCTTCAAGACCAACGCCTATGAGATGGAGCGGATGCGCAAGGCGCAGGAGGAGAGCGAGCGGCAGGCCGCCGCCCAGCGCCGCCAGACCATGATGCAGATGGCCGACACCTTCGAGAACGCGGTGAAGGGCATCGTCGACACGGTCGCCAACGCCGCCACCGGCATGCGCGACGCCGCGACCGAGCTGACCGCCACCGCGCAGGAGGCGACCGAGCGGTCGCTGCTGGTCGCCTCGGCCTCCGAACAGGCCTCGGCCAATGTGCAGACCGTCGCCACCGCGACGGAGGAACTGTCGGCTTCCATCTCCGAGATCGGCCAGCAGGTGGAGAACTCCACCCGCATCGCCACCCAGGCGGTGGCCGATGCCGACGGCGCCGACCGCACCATGCGCGATCTGGTCTCCGCCGCCGAGCAGATCGGCGCGGTGGTCGAACTGATCAGCGGCATCGCCGCCCAGACCAACCTGCTGGCGCTGAACGCCACCATCGAGGCGGCGCGGGCCGGTGAGGCCGGCAAGGGCTTCGCCGTGGTGGCGAGCGAGGTGAAGGCGCTGGCCAGCCAGACCGCGCGCGCGACCGACGAGATCCAGGCCAAGGTGCAGGAGATTCAGCAGACCACCGGCGGCGCCCAGAAGGCCATCGGCAGCATCGGCAAGACCATCGGCCACATGAGCGAGATCACCACCGCCATCGCCGCCGCCATTGAGGAACAGGCCGCCGCCACCCGCGAGATCGCCTCCAGCGTCACCCAGGCGGCGCAGGGCACCGAGGAGGTGTCGAGCAACATCGCCGGCGTCAGCACCGCCGTGCATGAGACCGGCGACGCCGCCGGCCGCGTCCGCGGCACCTCGCAGGAACTGGCGGTCGAGGCCGAACGCCTGCGCCGGGAGGTGGGGACCTTCATCGCGACGGTGCGGGCGGCGTAGGGGTGTTGCTATCCCCCTCTCCCCCCCGGGGAGAGGGTCGGGGTGAGGGGGATGCACCGCGTGGATTTGATAAAGGAGCCGGGGGTGCGCGATGCTTGAAGATCCTCGCCGCGCGCCCCCCTCACCCTAACCCTCTCCCCGCTTTCGGCGGACCAGAGGTCCGCCTGTCGCGTCAGCGCAAACTTAGTTTGCGCGTGAGCGGGGGGGAGAGGGGATTGTCTGCCGCACCCACGTCACCAGGGCCGGAAGCGGCATTGCGCCGGCGGTGCGGGCGATTTCGCGGCCGTGATGGACCAGGACCAGCGACGGGATGCTGCGGATGGCGAAGCGGGCGGCGAGGTCAGGTGAGGCCTCGGTGTCGATCTTGGCGAGGCGGACGTGGGGTTCCAGCTGGGCCGCGGCCTGGGCGAAGACGGGGGCCATCATGCGGCAGGGGCCGCACCACTCGGCCCAGAAGTCGATCAGCAGCGGCAGGTCGCTCTTCTCGGCATGCGCGGCGAAGCGGCGGGCGTCGAGCGCCACCGGCTTTCCTTCGAACAGGGCGTTGCCGCAGCGACCGCACTTGCCGCCGCCCAGACGGGCCGGAGGCACGCGGTTCAGCGTGTCGCAATGCGGACAGGCGATGTGCAGGCTGTCGGCGGCTGTGGAAGAACCGGGGCCTGTGGAAGACTGACCGGAAGCTTGGGCGGTGGGCGGCATGGCGGGGCTCCTTCCCCTGGCAGCTTGTCCACCGTCGATGTATGGGGCCGGAGCCGCCCGCTCAAGATCCCCTCAAGGCAGGCGGGCCTACTCCTGACGGCCCATTAGGCCTTCCAGCTTTGCGAAATCCACATATTGCGCCGGCCGGTCCTTCAACAGGTCCGGGGTCGCCTGGGCATTCTCCCGCGCGCATTCGGCGACGTAGCGGGCCAAGAGGTCGCGCATGACCTCGGCCAGAGGCGTCTGCCGCTGACGTGCGTAATTCTTGGCGACATCTTTGATTCGGCGGTCAACGCGCAAAGAGATCGTCGCCTTCTTTGGATGAAACGGATCTCCGATCATGACGATCCCCCACCAATCTTGCTGATCCACGTTATTTGGATATGCCGGATCGGTGGTGGATACAAGGATCCATGGGAAGGCGGGCGATAAAACTTGGGGATGATAACTTGTGAATTTGTGTGGATAAAATTTCCGCTGGTTTTCTTCTCCACAGAATCTGTGGATAGATGTGTGCGCAATCTCCGAACAGAATCATCCACACCCTTCCGGCTGGCCCATCCGGCCTGTGGATGAGTGGGTTTGCCTATTTTTTAGGCGAATGGGACAGCTTCTCCGGCCCTGGCCCGCCGACCAGCCGCAGCCTGCCGGCCGGCGACAGGTCGGGCAGGATGGACAGCACGGTTTCCTCGGTCAGTTCGCCGATCTGGCGGCGCTTGGCGCGGGCGGCGGAGGTCGCGGCGCGCAGGGAGTCGAAATCCACAGGCTCGGCCTGGAGCAGGGCGCGCACCCGCTGCCCGGCCTCGCGGTACTCCTGGGACAGCGCGTCGTAGCGCGGGCGCAACGGCTCGAAGGCGGCGCGCAGGACAACGGCGTCGGCGTCGGACAGGTCGGCCGCCACATGCTCGACGAAGCGGTCGGGCATCGGCCGGTAGGGCGGGGGCGGCGGGTTGCGGATCGTCGCCACCAGCATGGCGCCGAGAAACAGGTTCAGCGCCAGCGACGCCAGGGCCAGCGTGCGCAGGCTGATCCGCTGGCGCAGTCGGGTCAGGACGGACGGCTGGGGGGCGGCGAAACCGCTCATCGGGAGTCTCCGTCGAACAGGGTGACGACCTCGTCGCTCAGCAGGGCCAGTTCCTGGCTGCGCGGCGCGGTGGGGGCGGGGCTGGCAAGCTGTCCGGTCAGCCAGCCGAGCGCGAGCAGGGCGACGCAGAAGCCGGCCACCGTCCGCCGCGGCATCCGGCCGAGCAGAAGCATCACGATGCTGTCCTGCGGCATGCCGCGCGCCGCCTTGCCGACGGCGGCCAGCAGCCGGTCGACGCGGTCGTCCTCCACCGGCGGGGCGGGGGTGGCGAGCAGGCGGTCGAAGGACTGCGCGTCCTCCAGCGCCGTGCGCAGGGCGGGGAAGCGGGCGAGCGCGGCGTCGGCCGCGGCACGCAGCTCCGGCGGCCAGCGCTCCGGCGAGGCGCCGTAGTCGTCCAGGTGGCGGAGGAAGTCTTCGTCGGTCATGGCATCCTCCCTCCTCATGGGGCGTCGGCGGCGGTGAGCGCGGTCTTCAGCGCGGCGCGGGCGCGGGCCAGCAGCGAGGCGAAGGCGCTTTCGCTCATGGTCAGGACCTCGGCGGCCTGCCGCAGGCTGAGCCCCTCCTGGTGGAACAGCACGACGGCGGCGCGCTGGCGGTCGGGCAAGGCGGCCAGCGCCCGGTTGACCCGCTCGGCGGTCTGGCGCTCGGCGATGCGGGTCAGCGCGTCGGGGGACTCGTCGGGCGGATCGCCGGCGTCCTCCAGCGGCGACCAACCGGGACGGCGGCCGCGGTCGATGGCGAGGTTCATGACGATGCGGTAGAGCCATGTGGTGAAAGCGGCGCGCGCCCCATCCCAGCGGCCGGCATGCTGCCAGACCCGCAGGAAGGCCTCCTGCGCGATCTCGTCGGCGTCGGACGGGTTGCCGGTCATCCGCTGGGCCAGCGCCACGGCGCGGCGCATGTGGCGGGCGGCCAGCCGGTCGAAGGCGGCGGCGTCGCCACCGGCCACGCGCCCCATCAACCCGTCGTCGCTGTCGGTGTCGTCGGCCACCGGGGCTCCGCTCATGCCGTGGGCGAGAACTATGCCCAACAGTGCAAGTGGGTTCCAGCGTGGCGATTTCTCCCTCTCCCCCCCGGGGAGAGGGTCGGGGTGAGGGGGATGCACATGCCGGATTTTCGGGAAAGGGCCGCCGTGCGCCCCCCTCACCCTAACCCTCTCCCCGCTTTCGGCGGATCTTCGATCCGCCTGTCGCGTCAGCGCAAACGAAGTTTGCGCGTGAGCGGGGGGGAGAGGGGATCTCGCGGGGGTGATGGAAATCCTGAGGATTACGGAAAGCCTGCCCATCCGCCGCCCTCCTATTCCGCCGGAGCGGCGATGGCGTGCCGGCTGCTGCGCCGCAGGGCCAGACGCTCCAGGGTCAGATAGACCACCGGCGTGGTGTAGAGCGTCAGCATCTGGCTGACCAGCAGGCCGCCGATGATGGCGATGCCGAGCGGGCGGCGGATCTCGCCGCCGGTGCCGAAGTCGAAGGCGAGCGGAACCGCGCCGAGCAGCGCCGCCATCGTCGTCATCATGATCGGGCGGAAGCGGACCAGCCCGGCCTCGCGGATCGCCTCCAAGGGCGACAGGCCGCGTTCCCGCTCCGCCTCCAGGGCGAAGTCGATCATCATGATGGCGTTCTTCTTGACGATGCCGATCAGCAGGATGATGCCGATCAAGGCCACGATCGACAGGTCGTAACCGGTCAGGATCAGCGCGATCAGCGCCCCCAGCCCGGCCGACGGCAGGGTCGACAGGATGGTCAGCGGGTGGATCAGGCTTTCGTAGAGCACCCCCAGCACGATGTAGATGGTGATCAGCGCCGCCAGGATCAGCAGCGGCTGGCTGGAGGAGGATTGCTGGAAGGCGCGCGCGTCGCCCTGGAAGCCGGCGCGGATGCTGGCGGGCATGCCGATGTCCTCCGCCGCGCGCTGGATCAGCTCGGTCGCCTGGGACAGCGAGACGCCGGGGGCGAGGTCGAAGGTCAGGTTGGCGACCGGGAATCCGCTCTGGTGCTGGATGCTGGCGGCCTGGTTGCCGATGACGACGCGCGACACCGCCGACAGGGGCACCATGCCGCTGCGGCCCGTCACAAAGATGCGCTTCAGGTCGTCGGGGCCGAGCGCTTCGGCGGGATCGACCTCCAGCACCACCTTGTGCTGGTTCTGCGCCAGATACATGGTCGAGACCTGCCGCTGGCCGAAGGCGTCGTAGAGCGTCGCCTCCAGGCTGCTGAGCGACACGCCGAGGCGGGTGGCGGCGTCGCGGTCGACGATGACGTTGGCCTGGATGCCGCCGTTCTGGCGGTCGTTGGCGACGTCGACCAGCTCCGGCAGGGTGCGCATCTTCTCCACCAGCTTGGGCGCCCATTCGTTGAGCGCGCCGATGTCGGCGTCCTGCAGGCTGTAGCGGTACTGGCTGCGGCCCTGGAAGCCGCCGACGCGGATGTCCTGCACCGGCATCAGGTAGAGCTGCACCCCCGGCACCCGGCCGGCGCGCTGGCGCAGCCGCTGGGTGACGGTGGGCAGGTCGTCGCGCTCCGCCTTCGGTTTCAGGGCGATGTAGATCTGGCCGGAATAGGTGCCGCCGGGACCGCCGCCGCCGATGGTGCCGCCGACGCTGGCAACTGCCGGGTCGCCGGAAACGGCCTCCTGCAACGCGCGCTGGCGCGTCACCATGGCGCGGAAGGAGATGTCGGGCGGCGGGTCGCTGAAGCCGATCAGCAGCCCGGTGTCCTGCTGCGGCACGAAGCCCTTCGGCACCTGCCCGTAGAGCCAGACGCTGACGCCGATGATGGCGGCGGTGGCCACCAGCATGGTGCGGCGGTGGGCCAGCACCCAGTCGAGGCCGCCGGCATAGAGGCCGAACAGTCGGTCGCCGATCCAGCCGAGCGCGCGGGCGAGGCGTCCGGGGGGCCTGCGCTCCGCCTCCGGGGCCAGCAGATGGGCGCACATCATCGGGGTCAGGGTCAGCGACACCACCGCCGAGACGGCGATGGCGACCGACAGCACCACGGCGAACTCGCGGAACAGCCGGCCCTGGATGCCGCCCATGAACAGGATGGGGATGAAGACGGCGACCAGCGACAGGCTGATGGAGATCACGGTGAAGGCGACCTGACGCGCGCCCTTCACCGCCGCTTCGAACGGCTTGGCGCCCTTTTCGATGTGGCGGACGATGTTCTCGATAACGACGATGGCGTCGTCCACCACGAAGCCGACCGAGATGGTCAGCGCCATCAGCGAGAAATTGTCCAGGCTGTAGCCGACGATCCACATCACGCCGAAGGTGCCGGCCAGCGACAGCGGCACCGAGGCCGCCGGGATCACCGTCGCCCACAGCCGGCGCAGGAACAACGCCATCACCATCACCACCAGCGCCACCGTGACCGCCAGCGTCTTCTGCACGTCGTCGATGGAGGCGCGGATGGTCGGCGTGCGGTCGGTGCGCACCGACAGGCTGACCCCCGGCGGCATCCAGCTGCGCAGCGTCGACAGCTCCGCCCGGATGCGGTCCACCGTCTCCACGACGTTGGAACCGGGCTGCTTCTGGATGTTGATGAGCACGGCGCGCTGGCCGTCCTGCCAGGCGGCGGTGCGGCTGTTCTCCGGCGCCTCGATCACCTCGGCGACGTCGCCGAGCCGGATGGTGGCGCCGTTCTTCTCGGTCACGATCAGCCGGCGGTAGGCGTCGGCGCCGAACAGCTGGTCGCTGGCGCCGATCGACCAGGTTTCATGGGTGCCGTCGAAGCTCCCCTTCGGGCCGTTGGCGTTGGCCTGGGAGATGACGCTGCGGATCGATTCCAGGCTGACGCCCATGTTGGCGGCTGCGGCGGCGTTGACGCGCACGCGCACCGCCGTCTTCTCCGCCCCGTTGATGGAGACCTGGGCCACCCCCTCGATCTGGCTCAGGCGCTGGCCGATGATGCTGTCGGCGAGATTGTAGAGCTCCGCCGGGGCCAGCGTGGTGGAGGTCATGGCCAGCGTCATCACCGGCGCGTCGGCCGGGTTGATGCGCCGCATCTTGGGCGGGCTGGGCAGGTCGGCCGGCAGGTCGCCGCCGGCGGCGTTGATGGCGGCCTGCACGTCGCGCGAGGCCGATTCCACGTCGCGGTTCAGCTCGAACTGCACGACGACGGTGGTGCTGCCGAGCTTGCTGTTGGAGGTCATCTCCGACACCCCGGCGATGCGGGCGAGCCGGCGTTCCAGCGGCGTGGCGACGGAGGCGGCCATGGTCTCCGGGCTGGCGCCGGGCAGGGCGGCGGTGACGATGATGGTGGGGAATTCCACCTGCGGCAGCGGCGCCACCGGCAGGAAGCGGTAGGCCACCATGCCGAGGATCATCAGCCCGACCATCAGCAGCGACGTGCCGACCGGCCGCCGGATGAACAGGGCGGAAAGCGAGGCGGCGGACGCCAGCGGGTTGATGTTGAGGGAGGCCATGGTCGGCTACTCCGCCGCCGCCCGGCCGGGAGCCTGATCGTTGCCGGGCTCGGCCGCCGGCTTGCGCCGCCATGGCCGCAGCCAGCGGCCCAGCCGGTTGCCCAGCCGGTCCATGTAGAGATAGACCACCGGCGTGGTGTAGAGCGTCAACACCTGACTGAGCAGCAGGCCGCCGACGATGGCGATGCCCATCGGCTTGCGCAGTTCCGACCCGGTGCCGTTCTCCAGCGCCAGGGGCAGGGCGCCGAGCAGCGCCGCCATGGTCGTCATCATGATCGGGCGGAAGCGCAGGAGCGACGCCTCGTAGATCGAGCGTTCCGGCGCCATGCCCTGGTGACGTTCGGCCTCCAGCGCGAAGTCGATCATCATGATCGCGTTCTTCTTGACGATGCCGATCAGCAGCACGATGCCGACCAGCGCGATCAGCGACAGGTCATGGCCGGTCGCCATCAGGGCCAGCAGCGCGCCGATGCCGGCCGACGGCAGGGTCGACAGGATGGTGATGGGGTGGATCGTGCTCTCGTACAGCACGCCCAGCACGATGTAGACCGCGACCACCGCCGCCAGGATCAGCCAGGGCTGGGTGTCGAGCGAGGAACGGAATTCGGCGGCGGTGCCGGCGAAGCGGGCGGTCGCGGTGTCGGGCATGCCGATGCTGTCGCGCGCCTGCTGGATCGCCGCCACCGCCGCGCCCAGCGAGACGCCGTGCGCCACGTTGAAGGACAGGGTGACGGAGGGGAACTGGCCCTGGTGGGTGATGACCAGGGGAGCGGTCTTGCGCTCCACCGACACCACGGCATTCAGCGGAACGACGGTGCCGCCGCTGGCCTTCACATAGATCTTGGACAAGGACGCCGGGTCCATCTGGAAGGACGGTTCGACCTCCAGGATGACGCGGTACTGGTTGGTCTGGGTGTAGATGGTCGAGACCTGACGCTGGCCGAAGGCGTCGTACAGCGTGTCGTCGATGGCCTGGGGCAGCACATGCAGCCGGCTGGCGGCGTCGCGGTCGATGGTGAGATAGACCTGCAGGCCGTCCGGCTGCTGGTCGCTCGCCACGTCGGTCAGCTCGGGCCGGGCGCGCAAGGCCTCCAGCAGGCGCGGGGTCCAGCTTTCCAGTTCGCGCGGGTCGGCGTCCTGAAGGACATACTGGTACTGGGTGCGGCTGACGCGGCTGTCGATCTGCACGTCCTGCACCGCCTGCATGAACAGCGACACGCCTTTCAGGTCGCCGGTGGCGGCGCGCAGGCGGGCGATGATCTCCTCCGCCGAGGCGCTGCGCTGGTCGCGCGGTTTCAGGGCGATGGTCAGGTTGCCGGTGTTGGTGGTGGCGTTCACCGTGCCGGTGCCGACGAAGCTCGCCACCCCGGCCACATCGGGATCGCGCCGCACGATGTCGGCGACCTCGCGCTGGCGCTCCGCCATCGCCTTGACCGAGATGGACGGGGCGGCGTCGGTCACGCCGATGATGACGCCGGTGTCCTGCTGCGGCAGGAAGCCCTTGGGCACCACGTCGTAGAGGTAGAGGGTGGCGGCCAGAGTCGCGATGGTGACCAGCAGCGTCGCCGGCTGGTGGCGCAGCACGAAGCGGAGCGAGGCGGCATAGCCGTTCAGCAGCGCGTCGAAGCCGCGCTCGGTCCAGCGGAACAGGCCGTTGGGCTTGGTTTCCGTTTCCGCTTTCAGCAGGCGGGCGCACATCATCGGCGTCAGCGTCAGCGAGATCACCGCCGACACCAGCACGGCGATGGACAGCGTGATGGCGAACTCGCGGAACAGCCGGCCGACGACGCCCCCCATGAACAGCAGCGGGATGAACACGGCGATCAGCGACAGGGTCAGCGAGACGACGGTGAAGCCGATCTGGCGGGCACCCTTGAGGGCCGCCGGCAACGGCTTCTCGCCCTGCTCGATGTAGCGGACGATGTTCTCGATCATCACGATGGCGTCGTCGACGACGAAGCCGGACGCGATGGTCAGCGCCATCAGCGACAGGTTGTCCAGGCTGAAGCCGCACAGCGCCATGATGCCGAAGGTGCCGATCAGCGACAGCGGCAATGCTGCGGCCGGGATCACCGTCGCCCACGCCTTGCGCAGGAACAGGAAGATCACCAGCACCACCAGCCCGGCGGTTAGCACCAGCGTCTTCTGCACGTCCACCACCGAGGCGCGGATGGTCTCCGTCCGGTCGGTCAGCACCGCCATGTGGATCTGCGGCGGCAGGCTGGACTGCAGCGACGGCAGCAGCTTGTGGATGCGGTCCACCGTGTCGATGATGTTGGCGCCGGGCTGGCGCAGCACGTTCAGCAGAACCGCCGGCTTGCCGTCATGCCACGCCGCGAGCCGGGTGTTCTCCACCGAATCGACCACGGTGCCGATGTCGGTCAGCCGCACCGGGCCGC
Source organism: Azospirillum sp. TSH20 (assembly GCF_003115935.1). Taxonomy (NCBI): domain Bacteria; kingdom Pseudomonadati; phylum Pseudomonadota; class Alphaproteobacteria; order Rhodospirillales; family Azospirillaceae; genus Azospirillum; species Azospirillum sp. TSH20. The sequence goes on along the minus strand of NZ_LGQU01000075.1, from coordinate 27,377 downwards.
CGTTCTTGTAGGTGACGATGATCGGGCGGTAGGCGGCGGCATTCTCGATCTGGTCGTTGACGCCGATCGACCAGGACTGGCGCGGGCCGTCGAAGCTGCCCTTCGGCGCGTTGACGTTGGCCTGGGTGATGGTGGTCCGCACATCCTCCAGCGTCAGGCCGAGACCGGCGACGGCGGCAGGGTTGACCTGAACGCGCACGGCAGGACGCAGGCCGCCCTCAATCCCGACATAGCCGACGCCGTCGACCTGGGACAGCTTCTGCGCCAGCAGCGTGTCGGCGGCGTCGCTGACGGTCTCCAGGCGGAGGCTGTCCGAACTCAGCGCCAGCACCATGACCGGCGTGTCGGCGGGATTGACCTTGTCGTAGACCGGCGGGTTGGGCAGGCCCTTGGGCAGCGTGCCCGACGCGGCGCTGATCGCCGACTGCACGTCCTGCGAGGCGGCGTCGATGTCGCGGGTCAGGTCGAATTGCAGGGTGATGACCGACAGCCCGAAGGAACTGGTCGACACCATGGAGGAAATGCCGGCGATCTGGCCGAGCTGGCGTTCCAGCGGGGCGGTGACGGACGACGCCATCACCTCGGGTGCTGCGCCCGGCAGCTGGGTGGTGACGCGCACCGTCGGGAAATCGACCGTCGGCAGCGAGGAGATCGGCAGCGCGCTGTAGCCCAGCAGGCCCAGCAGCACCACCGCCAGCATCAGCAGCCCGGTGGCGACCGGCCGCAGGATGAAGGGGGCGGAGATGTTCATGAGGGCTGCCGTCCCTCACGCTGCTGCCGGTCGTGCCGCCGTTCCTCCTGCGGCGCCGGGGTGGTGCCCGGGGCCGAGGCGATGGGTTCGACGATGCGGATCTTGGAGCCGGGCTGCAGACGGTACTGGCCGTCGACCACCACGCGCTCGCCGGGGGTCAGGCCTTCGTCGATGATGGCCTTGGTTTCCTCCTGGCGGGCGACCTTGATCGGGCGCTGTTCCACCGTCTGGTCGTCCTTGATGACGTAGGCGTAGGTGCCCTGGGGGCCGCGCTGCACCACGGTCGCCGGCACGGTGGTGGCGCCGCGGCGGATGGTGGAGAGCAGGCGGACATTGACGAACTGGCCGGGCCACAGCTTTTGCGGATCATTCGGCATCTGCGCCTTCAGGCGGATGGTGCCGGTGCCGCTGTCGATCAGGTTGTCCACCACCGCCAGCGCACCGGTGTCGAGAACGCGGCGGCCTTCCCGGTCCTGCGCCTCGACCGTCACCGCCCCTTGCGCCTGGGCGGCGAGCACGGCCTGCAGCTGCTTCTCCGGCAGGGTGAAGAGGACGGCGATGGGCTGGATTTGCGTGATGGTGGCGATGCCGCTCTGGTCGCTGGCCCGCACCACGTTGCCCTGGTCGACATTGCGCAGACCGATGCGGCCGCTGATCGGGGCGGTGATGGTGGTGTAGTTCAACTGGACCCGCACCGCCTCGATCGCCGCCTCGTCGGCGCGGATCTGCGCCTCGTACTGGGCGACCAGGGCGCGCTGGGTGTCGACGGTCTGGCGGGAGGCGAATTCCTTCAGGTTCATGTTGCGCTCGAGGTCGCGGCGGGCATTGGCCAACTGCGCCTCGTCCTGCGCCTTCTTCGCCTCGGCCTGGGCGAGCTGGGCCTGGAGCGGGCGGGAATCGATGGTCGCCAGCAGGTCGCCGGCCTTGACCAACTGCCCTTCCTGCAGGGAGACGCGCTGAAGCTCGCCATCGACGCGGGCGCGCACGGTGACGCTGTTGAAGGCCTGGACCGTGCCGATGCCGTCGAACCAGATCGGCACATCCTCCCGCGCCACGGTACCGGCCTGCACTGCCACCACGTTGCTGCGCGCGCCGGCCGGGGGGCGGCCCGGCTGTGTCGCTGCCTGGGGGGCCAGCTTTTGCTGAACCGCGTAGCCGACGCCACCGACCAGACCGGCGAGAATCACACCGGTGACCACCGGCTTCCAACGAATCGTCATGACCTGTTCCGACGCTTGCCCCGGCGCTTGACCGGACGGCGTTTTCGGCCGCCCCGGTCTTGCTGTTCCTCCCTGATACGCAGCGGCGGGAGGGATTCGTCGGAGGGCGGCGAAGATTTTTTCGGCGGAACGGAATTGACCCAAGTCGGAGGGAACCCATAATCGGGATGTGTCGAGGTAAGCGCCGAAAGGCTGCGCTCGCTGCCCGTCCAGGAGGGGCCGTTTGGCACCGCCAGTCACTTAGACGGGGATGTAGGCGAAGCGCCGACACACCAACCAAAGCCGCCTCCGGGCGGCTTTCGGCTTTTTAGGGTTGACGGTAGGCCGTATCCAGCCAAGCCGGACGGCACTTGGCCATGTCCACCACCGAGATTTTGAACTGGCCAGCGGCCTCGGCTGCGGCAAGAAGCCGTCGGCAAGCCTCGCTATTCAGACATCCGTTGATGCACACAAATCACGGAGATTTCCGAGCATTGGCCCAAGTGGTACAACCGTATTCTCGAAAACTTCTTGAGATAACCAAAGCGATTTCTTTTATAGTTTTTTTTGAGTTGCTTGAATACAAACGGCATTGGGCGATTGTATCATGAGAGGAGAGCGAATTGGGCCTAGGCTTGGAGAGTTTTGTGGCTGAACCCCGCCGGTCCCGACCAAATGGCGCGTACGGATGAGGAATTGGCCCAGAGCCACAGAGTGGAAACGTAATACTCGCATAAGGGGAGAAACAGATGATTTGTCATTTAAATTCGGTTGTTATCGGGGTCATGATCCTCTGATGGTGGTGCGTCGTCCATTCCGATCGGCGGTTCGATCGGCGGTTTGTCGCTCCGCCGCACTCCGATGGAGGACATCATGGACAAGGATTGTATCCCGACGCTCATCAAACATGGCAATTCACCTACCGAGTTGGCAAAGGCACAAGCCGAGGCAAGAAAGCATCTTCCCGGTTTTCCGACGAACGGTTGTGCCGCCAACCTGAGCGCGCTGCTGCAAGGCGCTGGCATTGCCGTTCCGATGACGCTGGGAGCAGGGCATCTTGCAACAATTATCAAGGAACGCGGTTGGGAGCGTATCGCCGTCGGGCAGCAGCAGGCGGGCGACATTGGCGTAACCTACGACCTGGATCCAACCCCTCCGGGGGCGGACCACATTTATCTTGTCGTCGGCGTCTCTAAAATCGGCGCTGACGAGATGAGGATCGCCGACAATCAGGCGAAGACCGTGCACACGCGCCACGCCAGCGGTCAAGAGAAGACGCCGACCGAGTATTTCCTGCGCGCACCCGGCTACACACCGCCGCCCATTCTGATCAGCTGACGGGGTTTTGACAGGGCTTCCTCCGGACCTTTGCACACCCGGCTTGCCCTTGCCAGGTGGCGCAAAGGTCCGAGCGCAACTCGATCAATGAAAAGTCTTCAGTCGCTGGGCAGCTGCTCGGCGGACACCTTAGCCTCCCCGCGCATGTAGGACTGTTGGCGTGAACGCCGGATAGCACGCCTGTTTTCCGATTGGTGGGAGAATCCGCAAGCGATACGACAACAGCCCCGGCCGGGGAAAGGAGTTGAATGCGATTGTCGCGCCACATACGCGAATAGGCGTTGAATTTGAGAATGAGTTGCATTATGAGGGCTCTCAACTGCGAATGATTCTTATTCGTGCTGGGGGCAAGCAAGTGAAGAAACGGGTTGAGGGCGGCCGGGTGTCGCGTGGGGCGGCGTTCGGCGCCATGGTGCTGGGCGGTCTGATGGTGCCGGCGGTGGCGGGGGCGCAAAGCGCGGGCGGACAGAGCGCCGACAATGGCGCCGCGCTGCAGATGCCGGCGGTGACGGTGACCGGGCAGGGGGAAACGGCGCTGTCGCCGGTGACCGGCTATGTCGCCAACCAGCAGGCGACCGGCACCAAGACCGACACGCCGCTGATCGAGACGCCGCAGTCGATCTCGGTCATTCCGGCCGACCAGATCCGCGACCAGAACGCCCAGACGCTGAATCAGGTGGTGCGCTACACCGCCGGCGTGACGGCGGAGACGCGCGGCGCGGTGGCGACCCGCTATGACCAGCTCAAGGTCCGCGGCTTCGACGCCGACACCTATCTGAACGGGCTGAAGCTGCAGTCGCTCTACTACGCGGCGTCGCAGGTCGACCCCTATCTGCTGGAGCGGGCGGAGGTGCTGAAGGGCCCGACCTCCGTGCTGTACGGGCAGTCGCCGGCCGGCGGCCTGATCAATCAGGTTTCCAAGCGTCCGACCGCCACCGCGCTGAACGAGGTCGGGATCGAATACGGCACCGACAATCATTGGCGCGGCACCGCCGACTTCTCCGGCCCGATCGACAAGGACGGCAAGTTCCTCTACCGCCTGACCGCCGTCGGCCTCAGCGAGGACGGCCAGATCCGGATGACGGAGAACGAGCGCATCGCCGTCGCCCCGTCCTTCACCTGGAAGCCGGATGCCGAGACCAGCCTGACCCTGCTGGGCTTCTATCAGCACGATCCGAAGGGCAATTCCTATGGCGGCATCCCGCCGCAGGGCACGGTGCTGTCGAATCCGCTGGGCAGGATCCCGGTCGATTTCTATGACGGCGATCCGAATTTCGAGAAGTTCGACCGCCGTCAGGCCTCGGTCGGCTATGCCTTCGACAAGAAGCTGAGCGACGTCTGGACCGTGCGGCTGAACGGGCGCTGGCTGAACGCCAAGGTCGCCTACGACAGCCTGTACGCCAACGGCCTCGCGCCCGACTACCGCACCCTCTATCGCGGCATCGCCACCTCGCGGGAGGAGATGAACAGCTACACCTTCGACAACCAGATCGAAGGGCGCTTCTCCACCGGTCCGATCGGCCACACACTGCTGGCCGGCGTCGATTACCAGCGGCTCGACGGCCATTACACCGCCGGCTTCGGGCTGGCGCCGTCGATCGACGTGTTCAACCCGGTCTATGGCGTCGCCGTCACCCCGCCGGCGGTCAACCGCACCGACATCGACGGGCGCCAGACCGGCATCTATCTGCAGGACCAGATGCGGCTCGGCGGCTTCATCCTGACGGTGGCCGGACGCCGCGACTGGGCAAAGACCACCTCCAACACGGCCTTCGGCAGCAGCACCCAGTCCGATCAGGCCTGGACCGGCCGCGCCGGCCTGACCTATGTCTTCGAGAACGGCATCGCGCCTTACATCAGCTACGCCGAGTCCTTCACGCCCAGCAGCGGCGTCGATTTCGCAGGCACGCCCTTCAAGCCGGAGGAGGGAACCCAGTACGAGGTCGGCGTGAAGTACCAGCCGCCGGGCATGAACAGCCTGTTCACCGCGGCCCTTTTCGACCTGACCCGCAGCAACCTGACGACCAGCGATCCCGCCCACCCCGGCTTCTCCGTCCAGAGCGGCGAGGCGCGGTCGCGCGGCATCGAGCTGGAGGCCAAGGTCGGCGTGACCAAGGACCTCGAGCTGATCGGCACCTACACCTACCTCGACACCAAATACACCAAGGACAATGACGGACTGGAGGGCAAGCGTCTGGCCGCGGTGCCGCGCCATCAGGCGTCGGCCTGGGCCATGTACCACATGCCGGAAGGCACCCCGCTGACCGGGCTCGGCGTCGGCGCCGGCGTGCGCTTCACCGGCAGCACCATGAACACGGCGAATACCTTCAAGGTGCCGTCCTTCACGCTGGTGGACGCCACCGTGTCCTACGACCTGGGCGCCCTGTCGCCGAAGCTGCAGGGGGCGGAGGTCACCGTCAACGGCAAGAACCTGTTCAACAAGGAATATGTCGCCTCCTGCTATTACGGCGAGTGGTGCGCCTATGGCTATCAGCGGACGGTGACCGCCGGTCTGCGCTACCGCTGGTAAGTGTCCGTGCCGATCCTTCCCCTTCCCCATTGGCAAAGGAAGCCGTCATGACGCCTGCGAGCCTGCGGGGCTGGCGCCTCGTCCACCGCTGGACCAGCCTGATCTGTTCGGCGAACCTGCTGATCCTCTGCGTGACCGGGCTGATCCTGGTGTTCCACCACGAGATCCAGCATCTGATGGGGGAGGAGCTGGACAGCAGCTACACGGAGGGGCAGGCCCGCCTGCCGCTCCAGTCGCTGGTTGACATCGCGCAGAAGGCCGATCCGGCGCTGGCGCCCAAGCTGCTGTCCTTCGATGCGGAGGACAAGGCGGTCAACTACATCTATCTGGGACCGCCGGAGGAGAGTGGGTTCGAGTTGGGGCGCTGGGTGGTGCTGAACGGCTTCACCGGCGCCAACCAGATGCTGAAGCAGCCGGAGGAGACGCTGGTCGGCTTCCTGTTGAAGCTGCATGTCGACCTGTTCACCGGCTTCGCCGGGCAGATGTTCGTCGGGGTGATGGGGCTGCTGTTCGTGGTCAGCACGGTCAGCGGACTGGTCGTCTACGGCCCCTTCATGAAGAAGCTGGCCTTCGGCATCCTGCGCTTCGGGCGGGGGACGCGCATCGGCAACATCGACCTGCACAATCTGTTCGGCGTGGCGACCCTGGTCTGGGCCTTCGTCGTCGGGCTGACCGGCGCCATCCTGTCCTTTTCGCCGCTGATCACCGGCTATTGGCAGAAGACCGAGCTGGCGGCGATGACCGCCCGCCATCCGGAGCCGATGACCGGAAGCATGGTGTCGATCGACCGGGTGGCCGAAGCCGGGCTGGCGGCCTTTCCCGGCAAGGATCTGGCCTTCATCGCCTATCCCGGCAACGAATATGCCGGCAGCCGCCATTTCAGCGTGCTGGTGCGCGGCCACACCGAACTGACGCAGCGGCTGCTCAGTGTCGCTCTCGTCGATGCCGAGACCGGCGTGGTGGCGGAAACGGCGGGCACGCCCTGGTACATGACGGTGCTGATGCTGTCGGGGCCGTTCCATTTCGGCGATTACGGCGGGCTGCCGCTGCAGATCGTCTGGGCGCTGTTCACCATCGTCACCGGCGTGGTGACGGTGACCGGCTTCATCGTCTGGCTGAAACGGCCGCGGGCGCGGGCGGTGCCGGCTGCACCCGGCGCCAAGCTGGGGAGCAAGGCATGACCGGCGTCTGGCGCATTCCGACCGCGCTGGCCGTGCTCTCCGTCATCGGGCTGGCCGCCGCCATCCTGGGCGACGGGGTGTGGGACTGGCTGTGCTGGGCGACCCTGTCGGTGCCGCTGGCCGTCTGCGCGGCCAAGCTGTGGCGGCAGTGGCCCTCCTGACCGGCCGGCTCTCCGCCTGCTAGCCGATGCCGTTGCGGCCCGGCGACAGAACGCCGGCCGGGTCGCCCACCGCGCGCAGCTCCGTCAGCAAGGTGGCGGCGGGTGATCGGCGCAGGACCTCGGGCACCGGCAGGCCGTTCGCCAGCCGGTAGGGCGCGAAGCCCCGTTCCAGCGCCGTTCCGATCAGATCCCGGTACGCGGCGAGGGCGGCCTCATCAGCCCCCGGCATCATCCGGTCGAATCCCAGCGTGAAATAGGTCAGCAGGCAGCGGAAGCCGTTGGACTCGATCCCGACATTGAGGTCGATCCCGGCCTGTTCCAGCCGGCCGCGCGCCCAGGTCAGGTAATCGGCCAGCGCCTGGAACTCGAAGGGGAAGGCGAGGCAGAGCCAGATCAGGCCGCAGCCGTCGCGGTCGGGATCGGCTGTTGCGAGGTCGGGGTGCCGATCCTTGCGCCAATAGACCGTTCGCAGGTTGCGGCCGCCCGGCACGCCCAGCCAATCCTCGTATCCCTCGATCCAGGCGCCGTCCCGCCGGGCGACGTCCAGTTCCACCGCTTGGGACACCGCGGCGAAGCGCCGGGACAGGCGGTCGGCGCGGGCCTCCAGCACCTCCGGCGCCTCCGCGCGGATCAGGGCGGAGGCGTGCCACTCGTTCAAGGCCGCCGGGGCGAGCCGGTCGGTCGGGACGGAAGCGCGGACATCGTCCAGCGCCAGCCATTTGATGCCGTTCCACAGGGTCAGCGACCGGTCGGGCAGGGATTGCTCGCGTTGGCAGTCGCGCCACAGTTCCAGGAAGGCGGGCAGGGCATCGAGGCCGCCGATGTCCACCGACAGGATGGCGAGGTCGCTGGGCATCGCCTCCAGCCGGATGACGGCGCTTGTCACCACCCCTAGGTTCGACTGGCTGAACAGCCCGTCGATCAGCGGCCCGGCCGGCGCCGGGTCCAGCCCGACCGTCCGCTCCGCCCCGAGCGGCCCGCAGCCGGTCCGCAGCCGCCGGCCGTCCGGCAGGGCGACCTCCAGTTCGCACAGCGAGGTCCAGCGCTCGCCCATGCTGCCGTCGCCGCGGTCAAGCGCGTTGGCAAGGGCGCTGGCCTCCGCCGGGCCGCCGATGACGGGGACGAAGAAGCGGTCGGTCCGCTCCGCCAGGAAGGCGGCCAGCGCCTGGAAGGTCACTCCGGCCTCGACCCGCACCAGCCCGCGCTCGCCATCGAAGCCGGAGATGCGGTCGAGCCGCCGGAGATCGAGCACCACCGCCCCGTCCCGCGTCGGCGCCCGCGACCCCAGCCCCCAGTTGGCGCCGCGGCTGACCGGATGGACCGGCAGGCGGTGCCGGGTGGCGACGGCGAGGCAGGCGGCGGTCTGGTCGGCATCGCCCGGACTGACGACGGCCGAGACCCGGACATCCGGCGCGAAGGTGCGCCGGCCCCAATCCAGGCGCTCGGCCTCCGCGGTTCGGACATGCTCCGGCCCGACGATGCGGCGCCAGTCCTCCAGCGCGTCTGCGGGCGGTTCGCTGTCGGAACGCGAAGCGGCAAGGGGGCAGGGCGGCGTGGGCATTTTGGGGCGGTCCCGATGCGGTCGTCGTGGCGGCGGTGCGGTGCATGGTGGCAGACTGCATACCGGGGAAGGCATCCCGTTTTCATGGTATGGCGATTTGCAGCCGTGGCCCGCTATGATGAATTCCGAATAGAAGATTCGATCCGACAGTCCGCATGGGGTCGTCACAGTGGATCAGGCACGATCGGCCGCCGGAACCGGCGGCGTCATCTCCGTGGTCCTCGTGGAGGACGACGCGCCGACCCGTGATTTCCTGGCCGCATCGCTGGCCGCGGGCGAGGGGATCCGTCTGCAGGCTTCGGTCGGAACGCTGGCGGACGCGCGCGCGGCGCTGGAGCGCAGCCGTCCGCGCGTGCTGGTGACCGACCTGAAGCTGCCCGACGGCCATGGCAGCGATCTGATCCGCGAGGTGCGGCAACGCATGCCGGAAACGGAGATCATGGTGATCTCCGTGCTGGGCGACGAGCCGTCGGTGATGCAGGCGGTGCGGGCCGGCGCCTCCGGCTACATCCTGAAGGACGCGCGGCCGATCGACCTGATCGCGGCGGTCCACGACCTGACCAACGGCCGGTCGCCGATTTCCGCCTCCATCGCCCGCCACATCATCCGGCAGACCCAGTCCGCGTCGCCCGCCCTGGCGGAGGAGGCGCCGCCCGCCCTGACCCCGCGCGAGATGGACATCCTGTGGGGCATCGCCAAGGGCTTCACCTACAACGACATCGCGGCCCGGCTGGGCATCAGCCGGCAGACGGTCCCCAGCCACATCAAGAACATCTACCGCAAGCTTGAGGTTAATTCCCGAAGCGAAGCGGTCTACACTGCGGTGGAGCGGAGAATCATCAAGCTGTCGGACTGACGCACTTGAGCCAACACATCGCCGGGTTGCCGGCGTCCGGTCCGTCCCTGCCGCGGCGCCTGCGGGCTTGGTTGAGAGGCCGCGGCCCGCTGCTGCTTCTGTATTACGGGTTGGCCGCGATTTTCGGTCTCGGGCTGGTGACGGCGACCCCGGAGATGCCGGACGGCGGATTGGCCGTCGCCGAGGCGACCTTCGCCCCGGTGGCCATGGACCAGGCCATGGAAACTCCGCCGCCCGAGACGATGCCGCCGGGGGCCGCCGCCGTTCCGCTGCCTTACCGCTGCAAGGCGGTTCCCGATCCGGTCGGCTGTTCCGGCCTGTTCCGCCTGACTTTCCATTACGATCCCGCCGGCGAGGGCCGCGACGAGGGCCGCTGGTCGATCTACGTGCCGATCCTGTCCGGGCACGCGACGCTGTGGCTGAACGGGGCGCTGCTGGTCGACAGCGTGACCATCCAGTCCGACGTGGTCGTCAACCAGTCGCTGCCGCTGATCCAGCCGATCCCCCGGCCGCTGTTGAGGGATGGCGAGAATCGGATCGACATCCGCATCGCGGCCTGGAGTCAGTCCGGTGGCTTTCTCGACACGGTGGTGGTCGGCCCGGATCGTCTGCTTCGCCCCGCCTACAGCCAGCGAGAATGGATGATGGTCACGCTGCCGCGCCTGCTGGTGGCGTGGCAGGCGGCCTTGTGCCTGTCGCTGCTGATCGTGTGGGCCGGCCATCGCGACGAGCCGATCCATCTGGTGATGAGCCTGATCCTGGGCTTGGGCGTGCTCCAGGGCCTGCCGATGTTCGGCACCGAGCCGAACGGCCTGGAGCGGCTGTATCGTGTCCTCAATTTCGCCGGCCAGTGGCAGGGGGCGCTGCTGCCCTTCGTGATGTCGCGTCTGGTCGGGCGCGAACTGGCGGTTCCGCTGCGCTGGCTGCTGGTGATCCCGGCGGTGGTCGCCGGCGCGTTCCTGCTCGCGGCAGTCGACCCGCCAACGCTGCAGCCGTGGTTCGCGTGGCTGTGGCTCGTCCTTGTGATCCCCTGGGCGGTGGCGATGCTGGGCTGGTCGGGCTGGATCGTGCTGTCGGCGGCGATCCGGCGGAACCATGCCGCCGCCCAGCTCGTGCTTGGCGGCCTGATCGTCATCGTGATGATGGCCGGCCACGACATCCTGGCGGTGACCGGCGTACTGGACCTGCGGGTGCCGTCGATGACCCGCTACATGGCGCCGCTGCTGATGACGGTGATCAGCGCGACGCTGATGTGGCGGTTCGCCAAGGCGCTGGGCGAGGTCAGCCGGTTCAACGACATCCTGCGGCGCGAGGTGGCGACGGCGGAGGCCGAGCTGCGGGCCAGTTTCGCCCGCGAACAGGCGCAGACCCGCGCCGTCGCGCTGGAAAGCGAACGGCTGCGCCTGACCCGCGATCTGCATGACGGGCTGGCCGGGCAGCTGGTGTCGATCGTCGCCCAGTGCGAGCTGCCGCAGCATGATTACCGCCGCATTTCTGCGGCGGCCCGGCAGGCGCTGGACGATCTGCGGCTGGTCGTGGCGTCGCTGGACGATGTCGGCAACGACCTGGGCATGATGCTGGCGCAGTTCCACGAGCGCATCGGTCCCCAGCTTCAGGCCCAGGGGATGGAACTCGACTGGCAGATGGCGCCGTTGCCCGACATCGAGGGACTCAGGTCGGAACATGCCCTGACGCTGTTCCGAATCCTGCAGGAGGCCGTGACCAACGCGGTGCGCCATTCCGGCTGCCGCCGGGTCAGCATCGTCATGGCGCCGGCGCCGGACGGTGCCGCCACGGGTGTGACGGACGACAAGGGACGGTTCGCGGTCCGCATCGTCGTCGGGGACGAAGGCCGCGGCATTCCGGACGGAATCGCCGCCGCAAGGCCCGGCAAGGGGCTGAACAACATGCGCCAGCGCGCGGCGTCGCTGGGCGCCGACCTGACCCTGGTCACCGGTCCGGAGGGAACCCGGATCGTCATCGATCTGCCATTCCGTCTGCCGGGCTTTTAAAGCATCCGATAGAGCAGGCAGCTGTCAGGCGCCACCATAACTTGCGAAAATCCCGGTTTCTCCAGCTCTCCCATAAACATGGGATTACCTAGAACGGTTAGTCCTCATACAAAAGATTTGGCGCAAACCTTGCGCAAATCCCGGCGGCGGTGAAAGCCGGGGCGAATGACTTCCGATCATCCAATAACCAGGGATTGCAGGCATGAGCAAGACGCAGGCGGCGATGGTCGACATTTCCGATGACGAGCTTCTGGTGGTGGTGGGCGGAACCGGCTCGACCAACGCCCAGTCCGGTCATGCGCAGGAGGATGAGAACGGGGTCAGCGTCAGCGTCGGGGTCGAGGTCGCCAGCGCTTCGGGCAGCGTCGGCGTTTCCACCTCCTCCAGCCACGACATCGGCGGCGCCACCGTGACCACCGAGGTCGGGGCCGGCGCCAGCGGGTCGGCCGGCGTCACCGTCGGGTCGGGCGGCGTCACCGCGACGGCGGACGGCTTTGCCGGCAGCCACGGCAGCGTGACGGTGACCAACGGGCCGGTCACCCAGACCATCAGCTATGAGGCCGGCGCCAGCGGCAGCGCCAGCGTCTCGGTGTCCTACACCGGGGTGGAAGCCTCGGCATCCGGCTCGGTCGGCGTTTCGGTGACCACGGAAACCACGGTCGGCGGCAATGTCGGCCATGGCGTGACGGTGGAGGGCTCGGTCACCCAGACCATCGCGGTCGGTGCCGGCGCCGAGGTCAGCGGCTCCATCGGGGCGAGCGGCGTCCATGGCGACGTCAGCACCTATGCCGGCAATTACGTCGAGGTGACGGCTTCGGTCACCGCCGGCAACAACGACGTCAGCAGCACCACCACGGTCGGCGTCATCGATTCGGGATCGGTCGGTGCCGGTACCGAGGTCACGGCGGGCTATTCCGACGGCCATGTCACGCTCGGGCTCGGCGCCACGGCGGCGATCGGCATCGGCGGCGTCACGGTGGGCCAGGAGGTCACGGTCAACACCGCCCCGCTCGAACATGCCGGCGCCCAGGCGGTGACCGCGGCCACGCCGGCCGTCACCGACGCCGCCCACACGGTCGCCAACACCGCGCAGTCGGTCGCGACCACCGCGGCCCCGGCGGTGACCGATGCGGCGCACATCGTCGCCAACACGGCGCAGAACACCGCCAGCACGGTCAGCAATACCGCGCAGTCGGCCGTTCACGACGTGTCCAGCACGGCGCAGAGCACCGTCAACAGCGTGTCGAACACCGCGAAGAGCGTCACCAACTCCATCAAGAAGAAGATGAAGAAGTGGTGATGCCGGGCGGATCGGCGGCATGAGCGACAGCGCGACGACTGAACGGCCGGCGGATCGGCCGGTGGCGGCATCTGCGCCGGCCGGCGGCGGCGGTCCGGCCGCTTCCGGCGGCAATACCGGCAAGGCCGGCTTCCGGGCCGAGGCCGCGGAGGCCGCCACCTCCGTGTCGCAGGTGGACGATGCCCTGGAGGTGGTGCGGCCGCCGGTGCTGGCCTTCTGCGTCACGCTGGCCCTGCTGGTCGTCGGCGTCGTCGTGTGGGCGTCCTTCACCGACGTGCCGATCAAGATCACCGGGCAGGGCATCCTGGTCAGTCCGGGCGGCGTCATCGACGTGGTGTCGGAATCGAGCGGCCGGATCAACGACATCCGCTTCAAGCCGGGCGACCTGATCCACCCCGGCGACGTCGTCGCGCTGGTCGACCAGAGCGAGCAGAAGCTGAAGCTGGCGGAGGCCGAGGGCGAATTGCAGGACGCCGTCGCCGCCCGCGACGACATGCAACGCTTCCAGGAGCGCGACCTGCATGCCGACGAGGTCTGGCGGCAGGCGCGCGAGCAGGCGGTCAACGGCAACATCGCGTCGCTGCAGGAACGCCAGCGCATGATGAGCGAGCGCGAGGAGCTGGTCCGCCAACTCGCCGAACGCGGACTGATCACCCGTGACCGCGCCATCTCCGCCAAGATCGAGCTGTTCACCATCCGCTCCGACCTGGAGGCTCAGCGCAACGAGCTGCAGACCATGACGCTCGACGCCGCCCGCCGCCAGACCCAGCGCGAGAAGGACATGCTGGCGGCCGAGCAGCGGGTGGCGACCGCCTCGCGCGCGGTGGAGTCCGCCCGCGACCGGCTGAAGCGCTATGCCGCGGTGCTGTCGCCCTATGGCGGCCGCGTGGTGGAGGCGAAGGCGAACATCGGGCAGGTGGTGTCGAGCGGGGCGCCGATCGTCAGCATCGAGCGAGACGGCGCGCTGGCCGGCCAGGGGGGCGATCTGGTGGCCCTGGTCTATGTCGGGGCGCAGGACGGCAAGAAGCTGCGCCATGGCATGGAGGCCGACGTGTCGCCGGCATCGGTCCGCAAGGAGGAGCATGGGCACCTGATCGGACGGGTCGACCGCGTGGCCGACACCCCCGCCAGCAGCGTCGGCATGCTGCGCACCCTGCAGAACGACGCGCTGGTCGGCGAATTCCAGAAGACGCTGCGCACCCCCTTCGAGATCATGATCCGGCTGGAGCGCGACCCGGCCGGGGCGCTGCGCTGGTCCACCGGCAATCCGCCGAAATTCTCGATGGATGGCGGCACGCTGGTGTCGGTGGAGATCACCGTGCAGAAGGTCCGGCTGATCGCGCTGGCCCTGCCGATCCTGCAGCAATGGCTCCGGCTGGATCTGACCGACGTGGCGCCCGCAGGGGCGCCGGCCGCGTCCGGGGCCTGAGATGCGCACCCCGTCGATCCTGCAGATCGAGGCGGCGGAATGCGGCGCCGCGGCGCTCGGCATCGTCGCCGCCCATTACGGCCGCTGGTTGACGCTGGAGGATCTGCGCGAGCGCTGCGGCATCTCGCGCGACGGCAGCCGCGCCGCCAATCTGGTCCAGGCCGCCCGCGAGCTGGGGCTGCAGGCCCGCGGCGTCCGCACCGAGCCGGAGGGGCTGCAGGGACAGGCCGGGCCGATGATCCTGCATTGGGGAATGGACCATTTCCTGGTGCTGGAGGGGCGGCGCGGGCGCTGGTGGCATCTGAACGACCCGGCGCGCGGCCGGCGCCGCGTCGACGATGCCGAATTCCGCCGCCAGTTCACCGGCATCGCCCTGCTGATGGCGCCGGGGCCGGAGTTCCGCAAGGGCGGGTCGGCGCCCAGCGCGCTGCGCGGCCTCGCCCGGCGGCTGCGCAAATCCTGGGGGGCGGTGTGGTTCGCCGCCGCGATCAGCCTCTTGCTGGCGATCCCCGGCATGCTGTTCCCCGCCTTCCGCCAGATCTTCATGGACAGCGTGCTGGTCGGCGGGCTGGCCGACTGGATGACCCCGCTGATCGGCGCGATGATGCTGGTTGGCGCGGTCACGCTGACCTTCACCTGGCTGCAGAAGAGCGTTCTGCACCGGCTGGAGACCCGGCTGGCGCTGCTGGGCGGCATCGGCTTCATGGAGCGGGTGCTGCGGCTGCCGATGGGCTTCTTCGGCCAGCGCGGCCCGGCGGCGGTCGCCGACCGCATCATGCAGAGCGACCGGCTGGCCGAGCTGCTGGCCGGCGAGATCGGCGGCTGCCTGTTCGCCATCCTGACCGCGCTGACCTATCTGGCGGCGATGGCCTTCTACCAGCCGGCGCTGGCGCTGGTCGCCGTGGCCGCCGCCGCCAGCCTCGCGCTGGCGTTGGCCCTGCTGTCGCGCCAGCTGGAGGAGGGGCAGCAGCGTCTGCTGAACGAATCGGCGCAGGAGGGCGCCGACGCCAAGCAGGGGCTGCGCATGATCGAGACCTACCGCGCCGCCGGGGCGGAGCGGCTGCTGTTCGAGCGGCTGGTCGCCCGCCATGCCCGCGTGCTGAACATCCGACAGTCGCTGATGCTGCGCCGCGCCGTTCTGCGGCTGCTGCCGGCCTTCGTCGGCGGGGTGGCGTCGGCCGCCGTGGTCACCGTCGGCGGCGGCATCGTCGCGGAAGGCGGCATGACCATCGGCGCCATGATGGGATTCATGGTGCTGATGTCGGCCTTCCTGGCGCCGGTGTCGCGCCTTGTCCAGCTCGGCGCCCGCATCCAGGAGGCGCGCTCCTATCTGCGCCTGCTCGACGACACCATGCAGCATCCCATCGCCGAGGAGTTCCGGCAGGCGCAGCCGCAGCAGGCCCCCGCCGTTCTGCGCCGGCTGACCGGGCGGATCGAGCTGCGCGAGGTGACCTTCGGCCATTCCCGCCGGGCGCCGCCGCTGATCCGCGGCCTGTCGCTGACCATCGAGCCGGGCGAGCGGGTCGGGGTGGTCGGCGGCTCAGGCTCCGGCAAATCGACGCTGGCGCTGCTGACCGCCGGGCTTTACGAACCCTGGTCGGGCGAGGTGCTGCTCGACGGCAAGCCGCTGCGCGAGATCCCGCGCCGGGTGCTGCGCCAGAGCGTGCAGGTCGTCGACCAGAACGTGACGCTGTTCGAAGGCAGCGTGCGCGACAACATCGCCCTATGGGACCCGACGGTGTCGGACGAACGGCTGTTCGCCGCCGCCCGCGACGCGGTGATCCACGACATCATCATCGACCGCCGCGACGGCTATGCCTCGCCGGTCAGCGAAGGCGGGGCCAACCTGTCCGGCGGCCAGCGCGCCCGCATCGAGATGGCGCGCGCCCTGGTGCAGAACCCGCGCATCCTGGTGATGGACGAGGCGACCGCCGCGCTCGACGATCACACCCAGGCGCAGCTGCTGTCCAACCTGCGCCGCCGGGGATCCACCATGCTGGTGATCGCCCACCGGCTGACGGCGATCCGCGACTGCGACCGGGTGCTGGTGATGCAGAGCGGCGAGATCGTCGAGTCCGGTCCGCCGGCCGAGTTGGCGCGCCGCGCGGGTGCCTTTTCCTCGCTGATGCTGAGCATGGCCTGACCGGATGAGCCGCAGATGACGACCGCAGCCGAAGCCGCCCTGCCGGAACCCGACATCCAAGAGGTGTCCGGCGCTCCCGTCATCGCCTTCCAGCAGCCGGCGGTGGCGCTGGAACCGGCAGGATCGGTCTGGTTCCTGGAAGAGGGCGAGGCCGACATCTTCGCCGTCGCCGCCATGGGCGCCAACGCTGGCTCCCGCCTGTTTCTCGGCCGGCTGCCGGCGGGCAGCCTGCTGGTCGGCATCGATGCCTTCATGCAGGAGTTGATCGCGGTTCCGGCGGCCGGGTCGCGGCTGGAGGCCGTCGCCGACCCGCTGGAGGAGATCGAGCCGGACGCCCTGCTGGCGGGGATGGAGGCGTGGTCGTCCACCCTGATCTCCGGCATCGCCGCCATCCTCTGGCATCCCGAGCGCATCGACCGGCAGGCCCGCTGCGGCGCGGCGGTCGAGCTGGCCGACGGGCAGCTTGCGATGGTGCAGGAAGCCGGATTGTGGTGCGCGGTGCCCGCCCCCGGCGCCCTGCTGCTGGAGCAGGAGATAATCCAGGGCATCATGCCGCTGCCGCCGCGCGCGTGGCTGAAGGCGGCGGGGCCGATGCGCATCGTCTTCGGCCGCCGCCCGCTGCCGCGCGACCTGCCCGCCGCGCTGGCCGGCATCCATGCGCTGACCGCCGCCTGCGGTGAAATGCTGATGGGCGCCCGCGGTTTGGCCGAGGCCGACGAGGCCGGGCGGCTGTCGCTGCGCGGCGCACGTGAGGCGGAGGAGGGCGAGCGCTTCGTCCATCTGGCTGGGCGCCTGCTCGACCATGCCCGCAAGCCGCCGGCGCCGGCGGACGGCGGTCATCACGATCCGCTGTTCACGGCGATGAGCGCGGTCGCCGCCCGCACCAACCCGCGCCTGCGGTTGCGCCGGCCGACGCTGCTGCGCGAGCGCGACCTCGACGTCCAGCCGACGATGGAGGAGATCGCCCGCGCCTCCGGCCAGCACATGCGGCCGGTGACGCTGACGGAGGGCTGGTGGCGCCGCCCGCTGGGTCCGCTGGTCGGTGCGACGCTGGACGGCCGGCCGGTGGCGCTGCTGCCGAAGGGGCGCGGCTATGACCTGCTGGCCGGCGAGGGCGCCAAGCCGGTCCGCATCACCGCGCCGGTCGCCGCCGGACTGTCGCCGTCGGCCTGGACCATGGTGGAGCCGCTGCCGGACCGGCCGCAGACCGTCGGGTCGTTGATGCGGTTCGTCCGTACCCCGCCGGCCTTCTGGCTGCTGACCCTGGCGGTGGCGGCGCTGGGCGCGCTGCTCGGCCTCGCCAGCCCGTTCGGGATGAAATTCGCCTTCTCGTCGCTGGTGCCGGCGCGCGACCATGGCGGCCTGCTGGAGCTTGGCATCCTGCTGGGCTGCGTCGCCGCGGTGACGCTGGTGATCCAACTGGTCGGCGAGGTGACGCGGCAAAGCATGCAGACCATGCGCGAGGCCGGGCTGCATGCCGGCCTGTGGGACCGGGTGCTGCGGCTGCCGATGCCGGTGCTGCGCCAGCATTCGGCCGGCGACATGGCGGCGCGGGTGGGGATGGCGATGGCCCTGCCGCTGGCCGCCCAGGGCTTCACGGTCGCCGGCATCGGGACCGGCGCGGTGCTGGTGGCCAGCATCTTCGCGATGGCGTCCTTCCATGGCGCCGGCGCGGTGGTGGCGGTGCTGGCGCTGGCGGTGCAGCTGGGATTGGCGGTCCTGTCGGCGGTGCTGCGGGCGCGGGTCTACAAGCTGGGCGAGGCGCTGAGCGGGCAGGCCGATTCCCTGGCGATGCAGTTCCTGACCGGGATCGCCAAGCTGCGTCTGGCCGCCGCCGAGCATTGGGCGCTGACCCATTGGTCGGAGCGCTTCATCGGCATGCGCGAGAAGCGCATGGAGGTGCAGGAGATCGAGGGCCGGATGGCGGCGGTCAACTCCGCCCTGCCGGTGCTGGCGATGGCGGCGCTGTTCCTGGTCTTCCATTCCGCCGGGACCGACAGCGCCAGCATCGTCGCGATGATGACCGCCTATATGATCGCCAACGGGGCGGCGGCGGCGCTGGGCGACGGGTTCGGCGCCTTTTATCAGGTCTATGCCGCCCGCGCCTTCGCCGATCCGGTGCTGCGCTGCGCGCCGGAGCCGGCGCTGGGACGGATCGACCCCGGCCGGCTGTCCGGGCAGATCGCGGTCAGCGGCCTGTACTTCAATTACGCCCAGGCCGAGACGCCGGTCTTCGCCAACCTGAACCTGTCCATCGCCGCCGGTGAGTATGTGGCGATCCTCGGCCGGTCGGGCTGCGGCAAGTCCACGCTTGTCAGGATTTTGCTGGGGCTGGAGCGGCCGCGGGTGGGCAGCGTCACCTATGACGGCAACGATCTGTCCTCGCTCGATCTGGGGCTGTTGCGGCGGCGTGTGGGAACCGTGCTGCAGGGGGCGCAGCTGCCGCCCGGCGCGCTGATCGACGTGGTGCGCGGCCTGAGCGACGCGACCGAGGCGGAAATCTGGGACGCGCTGGCGGCGTCGGCGATCGCCGACGAGATCCGGGCGATGCCGCTGGGCGTGCGCACGCCCATCGCCGATGCATCGCGCACGCTGTCGGGCGGGCAGGTGCAGCGGTTGCTGCTGGCCCGCGCGCTGGTGACCAAGCCCGATGTGCTGATCCTGGACGAGGCGACCAGCGCGCTGGACAACGCCACCCAGGCGGCGACCATCCGCACTTTGTCGTCGCTCGACTGCACCCGGATCGTCATCGCCCACCGGCTGGAGACCATCCGCGGCGCCGACCGCATCCTGATCCTGGACGGCGGCCGCGTCGCCCATGCCGGCCGTTTCGCCGACCTGCAGGCCCATGGACTGCTGGGCGCGTAGCGCATTTCCGCGTGTCGATCGGCGTCAGCCGCGCTTTCCGGCGCCGGACGCCGTCACCATGGCGAAGAACTGCGCCTCGTCGATGATGTCGGGCTTGCCATATTTGGCGCGCCGGGCGGCGGCGGTGTCCAGCTTGGTGGCGCCGGGGGCGTGGCCGACGACGAGATAGTCGGTGTCCTTGCGGACGCTGGGATGCCAGTGTCCGCCCAGCGCCAGGATGCGGGCCATCACCGCGTCGCGCGACAGGCCGGTCAGTTCGCCGGTGACGGCGAAGGCATGACCGCCGACGCCGTGCGTGATGGGAGCGGCCGATGGCCGGACCACCGGCGGCGGATCGATCTGGTTGGTCGGCGCCAGATGGGGAACCGCCAGCATCTCGGCGCTGCCGAGGATCATCTTCTGGAACAGGCGGCTGGTGATCTCGGCATCGACGAAGGCGCCGTGGAAACGCGCCCGGATGCCGACATCGATGCCGAACAGGGTCGCGACCGCATCGAGCGACGCGCGCCCCGCCACCTGCGCCCGCGCGTGTTGCCCCCTTGCATATTGCATCGTGCAGACCGACTGGGCCGGTGCCCAGGGAAGGCCGCAGAGCCGGAATTCATGCCGCAGGAAGTCGATGTCGAAGCCGACATTGTGGCCGACCAGCACCGCGCCGTCGAGGAAGTCGCGAACGTCCTGGGCGACGCTGTGGAAGGGATCCTGATGGCGCAGCAGGTGATCCGGCAGCCCGTGCACCCTCAGCGCATGCGGGTTCGACTTGCGGCCCGGATTGAAGATGAGGCTGAGACAGCGGCCGGTCGGCGTCGCCTCCGCCAGTTCGATCGCGGCGAAGCTGACCATGCGGTCGCCGCCGGCCGGCGACAGCCCGGTGGTCTCGCAGTCGATGACGACGAAACGGCGGGCGGAGGTCTGCGTCCGGGCGGCTTTCGCCGCTGCCGCCGGACGGGCACGCACTGCATCAACCAAACGGCTCATGACCTCTCGTTCCGGGGGCAGGACGGCCCTGCCACGTCAAACACGCGCCGACTATAGGCGGGTCCGCCACCGCAGGTCGAGAGTCCGTGCCGTCGCAGGGCCGGCGGCCGTACGGTCGCCGATCTGCGGCCGATCCCGCCTCTTTCGACTCCGGCGCGCCCTGCGGCTTGGGGGGACGCATAGCCGATATGACGTGACGATCTGCTGAACCGGCTCAGTGATTCCGCAGGCCGCCTGTCATGGTGGCTTCTATCCGCCGGCGACGTCCGGTGGAGTCATGGTCGAATCAAACGAGGAAGGTGTCGTGTGGCACGGAGCCGGTGGCGTTCGCATCATACCGGAAAGGTCCTCCCATTGGCCTCCGGAACCGAATCCGGAACCGGACCGGGCCTGACGGTCTATGCGCAGCTTGCCGGGATCGTCTTGTTCTGGGGCGCCAACTGGCCGCTGATGAAGCTGGCGCTGGTCGACATCGGGCCGCTCGCCTTCTGCGCCGTGCGGCTGTTCGGAACCGCGCTGAGCGTCGCGGCGCTGGCGCCGATCCTGCGCTTTCCCCTGCTGCCCCAACGCGGCGAGCGGCTGATGCTGGCGGTCGTCGGCCTGCTGCAGGTCGCCGGCATGATGGGGCTGAGCAACATCGGGCTGCAGTTCGTCTCGCCGGGGCGGGCGTCGGTGCTCGCCTACACCATGCAGATGTGGGCCTTGCCGCTCGGCCTGCTGCTGCTGGGCGAGCGGATCACCGGGCGGCGCGCCGCGTCGGCGGGGCTGACCTTCGCCGGGGTGGTCGTCTTCTTCAACCCGGTGCTGGTGGATTGGAACGACGCCAACGCGCTGATCGGCAACGGCCTGCTCATCGGCTGCGCGCTCAGCTGGGCGCTGGGGGCGACCCTGTACCGCCGGCGGGTCTGGCGCACGCCCTTCTGGACCCAGACCTTCTGGCAGATCGCCGCCAGCGCGCTGGTGATGGTGCCGCTGGCGCTGTCCACCGAATCCGGGCACCCGATCCACTGGTCGGGCTCCCTGCTGGCGGTCGTCGCCTACAACTGCCTGATCGCCACCGGGCTTTGCTATTGGTGGTGGGGCAAGGCGCTGTCGGTGATGCCGGCCAGCCAGGCCGGGCAGATCGTCTGTCTGGTGCCGATCACGGCCCTGCTGTTGAGCGCGATCTTCTACCACGAGCCGCTGAGCGCGGGCGTGCTGGCCAGCGTGGCGATGATCGCCGGCGGCATCGTCCTGTCGGCGCGGGCGCGTTGAGCGGACCCGGCGGCGCCGGAATAGGAATTGTGGTCGTCAGTTGGAGGCGGGATAGAGCGGCAGCAAATTCTGCTGGCGGCGCTGGTAGCGGACCAGCTCCAGCGCGCTCAGCGGCCGGGCCCCCTGCGCCCGGCAGGCGGCGGCGACCTCGAACATCAGCGCCTGCTGGTGGAACAGGGTGGCGTAGGCGTCGCCGAGCCGGAATTCCGGATCCCACATGTGGATGGCCTCCGCCCCGGCGCCGTTGACCTCGATGATGCGGAAATCCTCGCCCACCGCCAGCCGCTCCACCGAGGCGAAGCGCACGTCGAAGCGGCCGAAATGGAAGCCCGGCATCTCGTCGGCGATCTCGTCGAAGCGGGCGGTCAGCGTCGCCGTGACATGGCCGCAGGCATCCTTGTAGAGCCCGCCGACCCGGCTGCTGCCGACCAGCGACAGCCGAACCGTGCGGCCCGCCTCCGGCACCTCGTCCAGCCGGTCGGCCAGCGCCTCGTGATGCAGCTCCGCCTTCCAGGAGGCGCGCGGGTCCGCGGCGATCAGCTGGCGCAGGGTGGAGCGGCCGTCGCCCACCACATGCGGGTAATAGCGGAAGGTCATGGAGAAGATGCGCCCGTGCCGCTCCCCCGGCTTGCGGACGTAGAAGATGCCGGCCTCGCCGGCGTAAGGCACATGCTCCTGCAGGATCAGGCGGGCGTCGGCCGGGAAGCCGCGGAGATAGGCGTGGAGGTCGGCGCTGTCGTGCACCAGCCGCACGCCGATGCCGCGCCAGCCGATGTCCGGCTTGGCGACCAGCGGGAAGGACAGGCCGGCGCCCGAGGCCAGCGAGTCCAGCTGGGCCGGGGTCAGCGACGGGCGGTTGACCAGGGCGACGGATTGCGCGGCCCATCGCCGCGCCGCCGGCCCGATCAGGTCCATGCAGGCGATCTTCGATTCGCCCAGCAGGCCGCCGGCCTCGATCGACGGGTTGGCGGCGGTCGGCAGGGTCAGGCTGCGGTGGCGGATGCCGAGCGCGAACCACTGCGCCACCAGCGGGATGTAGAACAGCAGCGGCGGAATGCGCTCCGCCCAGCCGATGGTGGGGGCGCCGGCCGGCACCACCGGCAGGCCGGGCAGGGCGATGGCGCGCGGGGTCGGGCTGCCGTGCAGCGCATCGCGCAGGGCGGCGGGCAGATGCGGCTCCAACTTCGCCCGGACGCGGGCGAACAGGGCGCCGGCGATGGCCTGGGCGCGCCGCGTGCGCAGGAGCATCAGCGCCGCCGCGCAGCCGATGCCGATCACCTGCACCTGCACCGCCGCCGATTCCAGCGAGGAGGTCATCAGCGTCAGCAGCAGCCCGACATGGACGCCGGCGGTCGCCAGGGTGATGGCGACGAACCGCAGGAACGGCACCCGCATCACGCCGCAGGCGAAATAGGTGGGGAACAAGACGCCGGGCACCAGCCGGCAAGTCACCAGCGTCGGCAGCAGGTTCTTCTGCAATGCGTTGCGGCAGCGCTCAAGCATCGGCCCTTCGGTCCGCCGCCGGATCCAGGTGACCCGCAGCGACAATAGTCCGAGGACATAAATGAACAGGTCGCCGGCAACGATCCCACACAGTAGCGTGAAGGCGGTCACGCCAATGCTGACGGTGCCGACGCTGACAAGGCTCGCACCCGCTGCAATCGCAACGTCTTCGTGCAAAAGCGTCAGCAAAGCAAGGCCCAGCAACAGGGGGAAACCAGCGAGGGCGGTTATTGGTTGCAATGCAGCAAACACGGGCGGGCTGTCCGTTGAAGTCGGGGCGGCAAGGATGCCACCGGCAAAATTGCATAGGAAAAGGTAAGCTTCACGTTAAAACTTTTGTAGAACCGTGCGGCATAGAGACTGTTTCCTTTAGGTCATATCGAAACGGTATGGCCATGATAGAAAATATGTGTTTGCAGCTATGGCGCTGGCGCGGCACAGTGCGTCCCAATGAAGACCGGCCAATCGGTGACCGGCGGGCGAAGCGCCAGACGACACGACCCAGACGATACGACCAGGAGACGCACCGTGCAGAGCATCCAGTGGGACGACGCCTTTCTCCTTGAAGCCCAGCTGACCGAGGATGAGAAGCTGGTGCGCGACAGCGCCCGCGCCTACTGCCAGGACCGGCTGCAGCCGCGCGTCATCTCCGCCTTCCGCGAGGAGCGGTTCGACCGCGAGATCATGACCGAGATGGGCGAGCTGGGCCTGCTGGGCCCGACCATCCCGGAGGAGTACGGCGGGCCGGGCGTCAGCCATGTCGCCTACGGTCTGGTTGCCCGCGAGGTGGAGCGGGTGGACAGCGGCTATCGCTCGGCGATGTCGGTGCAGTCCTCGCTGGTCATGCACCCGATCTACGCCTATGGCAGCGAGGAGCAGAAGAAGAAGTGGCTGCCGCGGCTGGCCACCGGCGAGCTGATCGGCTGCTTCGGCCTGACCGAGCCGGACCACGGCTCCGACCCCAACGGCATGAAGACCCGCGCCACCAAGGTCGACGGCGGCTATCTGCTGTCGGGCTCTAAGATGTGGATCACCAACTCGCCCATCGCCGACCTCGCCGTCGTCTGGGCGAAGTCGGAGGCCCATGACAACAAGATCAAGGGCTTCGTGGTGGAGCGCGGGACCAAGGGCTTCTCCACGCCGAAGATCGAGGGCAAGCTGTCGCTGCGCTCGTCGGTCACCGGCGAGATCGTGCTGGACGAGGCCTTCGTCCCCGAAGAGAACCTGCTGCCCAACGCGTCCGGTCTCGGCGGCCCGTTCGGCTGCCTGAACAAGGCGCGCTACGGCATCGCCTGGGGCGTGATGGGTGCGGCGGAGTTCTGCTGGCACGCCGCCCGCCAGTACACGATGGACCGCAAGCAGTTCGGCCGCCCGCTGGCCCAGACCCAGCTGGTGCAGAAGAAGCTGGCCGACATGATGACGGAGATCACGCTTGGCCTGCAGGCCTGCCTGCGCGTCGGCCGCATGATGGACGACGGCAGCTGGTCGCCGGAAGCGGTGTCGCTGATCAAGCGCAACAACTGCGGCAAGGCCCTGGACATCGCCCGCGTCGCCCGCGACATGCATGGCGGCAACGGCATCTCCGAGGAGTTCCAGGTCATCCGCCACATGGTGAACCTGGAGACGGTGAACACCTACGAAGGCACCCACGACGTCCACGCCCTGATCCTGGGCCGGGCGCAGACGGGCCTGCAGGCGTTCTCGTAACGGACGTTGCGTTTGCAAGGTAGTTTTCCCCCTCTCCCGTCCCGGGAGAGGGAGGGGCCCACCGTGAAGCGGTGGGAGGGTGAGGGGTGAACCGAGAATCGGTGTGGTTGCGGATTCCCGGACTACCCCTCACCCTCCCCACTCCGTGGGTCCCCTCCCTCTCCCGGGGCGGGAGAGGGCGTTTTTTACGCTGCCTTCACATCCCCGGTCGCCTGCTGGCGGACCTCCGTCAGGAAGCGCTCCACCTCCGCGGCCAGCGCACGGGTCTGGCCGGACAGGCCGCGGGCGGCGTCCTGCACTCCCAGTGCCGTGCTGCCGGCGCTTTCCGCCGTGTGGGCCAGGGCGGCGATAGTCGCCGACACGTCCTGGGTGCCCAGCGCCGCCATCTCCACCGCCCGCGCGATCTCCTGGGTGGCGGAGTTCTGTTCCTGTACCGACTGGGTGATGGTGCCGGAAATGCCGTCGATCTCGGTGATGGTGCTGCCGATGGCGCCGATGGCGTCGGCGGCCTCGCGGGTCACCGACTGCATGGCGTTGACCTGGGCGGCGATCTCGTCGGTGGCCTTGGCGGTCTGGTCGGCCAGCCCCTTCACCTCGGTCGCCACCACGGCGAAGCCCTTGCCGGCTTCTCCGGCGCGGGCGGCCTCGATGGTCGCGTTCAGCGCCAAGAGGTTGGTCTGCTTGGCGATGGCGTGGATCAGCCCGACCACCTGACCGATGCGCTCGGCATTGGCGATCAGGCCCTGGACGGTGGCGTTGGTGCGGTCGGCATGGGACACCGCCTCGCCGGCGATGCGGGCGGAATGGCCGACCTGTTCGGTGATGCCGCCGATGGAGCTGGCGAGTTCGGTCGCCGCCGCCGCGGCGGAGCGGACGTTGGACTGGATGTCGTCGGATTCGCGGGCGACGTTGCGGGTCTGGCTGGACGCCTCGCCCACCACCATCGCCATGCGGTCGGCGCTGTCGGCCATGCCGGACGCCGACTCGGCGATGCCCTCCACCAGACGCTTCACCGTGCCCTGGAAGCGGTCGGCGAGGTCGAGCAATGCTGCGCGCTTGGCTTCCTCCGCCCTGGCGTCGGCTTCGGCCTGGGCCGCGTGCATGCGGGCGATGGCGCGGGCGTTGTCGCGGAAGACGGTAACCGAGCCGGCCATGGCGCCGATTTCGTCGGAGCGGCCATTGCCGGGCACCTCGACCGCGGTGTCGCCGTCGGCCAGCTTCGCCATCGCCGCCGACATGGCGCGCAAGGGGCGGATGACGATGCGGCCGAGCATGACGTTCAACAGGACGATCTGCACCACCAGCGCGATCAGGCAGATGGCGATCTGGTTGCGCATCTGGGTGGCGATGGCGTCGATCTGCTGGTCCAGGCTCCAGGCGATCTGCAGGGCGCCGACCAGCCGGTTGCTCTTGCCGGTCACCACCGGCACGGTCACGACGATGTGGCCGCTGGCCGAGCGGGTCTGCGCCCCCTTGCCGGCCAGAACCGCGTCGATCAGATCCTTGTCGGCCTTCAGGTCGTACTTGGCGAAGCGCGGGTTGGAGAAGTCGGCCAGCGTGTCCGACGCGGTCGCGGCGCGGAGCGAGGCGAGCTGCACCTCGTGGCTGTCGGCCAGCGGCATGAACTCCGTCTCGATGGAGGCGCCGTCGCTGGCGATGAAGCTGGTCTTGGTGGCGTTCGCCAGCATGTCCGTCTTGACGCGGGCGTCGTGCGTGGCCAGCCGCACCGCGTCGTCATACTGCATCTTGGCCTGCAGCCCCATGATGACGATGAAGCCGCCGACGATGGCCGCCACGAAGGCCGCCGTCACTTTCCGCCCGACGCTCCAGAACCGACGCGGCCGGGATGCGGCCGCCTTGTCCACTGCCATGCTCTTGCCCTTCCCATGCCGCCTTCGCGTCGCATCGACCGTCAAGGCATGACGGATCAGCCGCCGGAATGACCGGCGTTCGCTGTCGAAGCGTCAACGAATTGCAAAATTTAAATGGTATTGTAACGGAACGTCATGGTCTGCGCCATGATCTTCTTCTCTGACTTTCGGATGGTTGCCAATTGACACAGCAATCCCAAAGTCGTGGGCCGGCGCGGCCAAAGTGAAGACGACGCCGTTTCGTTGACGGAACGGCGCCTTTCCATGCCGGATATATCGTTAATCCGGCTTCTGTTCTTTTGGTTGTGCGTTATGCTGGGGTGTCCGGGTCCTCCATGGGAACCAGGACACCCCAGGATCATGGCCCAGGATCATGGCCCAGGATCATGGCGTCTCAGCCGCGGGCCGGCTTGCGCTCCCGCCAGCCGAACGGGCCGGCAGTCTCATAGAGCCACGGATACTGGTTGACCATGCGCCTTGCGATGGCGATGCGATGCGCCGTCAGCGTGATGAGGCCGAGCACGACCGTGTGAACGATGAAGCCCCACGGCGACAGCAGCTCCTCGCCGAACAGGCCCCAGGCCAGGAAGCGGTCGCCAACCCCCAGCAGCAGCGAATAGGCCAGCACGCTCGACACCGGCTTCCAGCCCTCCGCCAGCGTCTGGCCGGTCAGAACGCCGCAGCCGCCGAACACTAGAAGCGTCAGGAACACGAAGACCGGAACCGACGAACCCA